>NZ_JBGLYH010000033.1:0-44429 GCF_041414475.1 Pseudodesulfovibrio karagichevae | reverse complement strand
CACGAACAACCATCGCTGATCCATAGGTTTGACCTCATTCCAGGGCATGGGCACCTCCAGGCTCTCATGCCCAAAGTGTTACCCATGTTCCCGGGCTAATGTGTTACCTATGTACCCGGGCTGTACCTTTTCCTTCCCCTTCCCCCCGGCCCCCCCATCCCCATCCTTTCCGAAACTTTTTGGATACGCATCCGCGTGATTGCGGGTTGCGGGCGGGCGCGCGATTTCGCCCAAGCGGGGTCGATGGCGGCAATGCGGCGGGAAAGGGGCTTTTGTGCCGGGTCCGGCCGCTATTGTCCGGCCTGACCGCCTGTGGCCGCACTGCGGCGGGGGCGGACCGCCCTTCTGGCCGGGCGCTTGCGGACCGTTGGCGCGGGCGTCCTGGGCGCGTCGCCGCGCCCGCTCTCGGCTTGGCTGGTCACGGACCGGATGACCTGGGGCACGAACCGCTCCGAGAACCCGGCCACGAAGCTCCAGAACATGACCTTGGCCATGTCCTGCCCGCTGACCGGGCTGGTGCGCTGCAGGAAGGCGGGCAGGTCCACGGCCCGGTCGTTGGTGAAGGCCGGGATGTAGAATTTGGGGAAGATCGGCAGGTCGAGGATGCCGGTCAGAAAGATGACGTAGAGCACCAGGGCGAAGATGCCGCCGAACAGGGGGATGATCAACACCGAGGCCCAGGACTTGGACAGGACGTCCAGTTCGTCGTCCTCGATGCTCCCCAACCGCTGCTGGATGGACACGAAGCCGCCCATGATCCCGCAGCCGAAGACCACGGCCGTGATGAACACATTTCGGCCAAACAACATCCCTCCCGCGAACAACAGCGAGGTCGCCCCCAGGGCTATCCCGGAATAGATCAGCAATTTCCGGGAGATGAGCATGATATCCTGTCTACGCTCATGCATGATTCCTCCTCACCCGCGCAAGGCCAAACGGCGCACGGATATACGTCACCGCTATCACGAAGAGAGAATCGAAACAACCGGGCCGCCGGAATCGGGCGGCAAGGGGAATCAGAACAGGCTGGCCTGCTGTTGCGGCTTGTCTTCGGGCCTGACCTTCTTAAAGGTCAGCCGGTGCATGCGGCAGGGGCCGAGCGCCCGGATGGCCTCCACGTGGAACTTGGTGCCGTAGCCCATGTGTTTGGACAGCCCGTAGCCGGGGTAGCGTTTGGCGAGACGGACCATGAGATGGTCGCGGAAGGTCTTGGCCAGGATGGAGGCGGCGGAGATGGCCGGGACCTTGCCGTCGCCCTGGATGACGTATTCCTGGGGGATGTCGCGCCCAAGCGCGTGGTTCGGGATGAGCTTGTCGCCGTCGATGCGCAGGAAGCGCGGCTCGCCCTTCATGGCCCGCACGGCCCGGCCCATGGCCCGGAAGGTGGCCTGCAAAATATTGATCTCGTCGATCTCCCACGGCCAGGCCACGCCCAGCCCCCAGGCCACGGCCTGCTCGCGGATGAGCGGATACAACGTCTCCCGTTTCGCGGCCGTCAGCTTCTTGGAGTCGTTCAGCCCAGGCAGGTCATACTCCGCCGGCAGAATGCACGCCCCGGCCACCACCGGCCCGGCCAGGCACCCCCGCCCGGCCTCGTCCACGCCCGCGATCTCGGCAGGGGAATACACTCCCTTCTTATACAACTCCACTCTACGCATGCGTCTCGTTTCCTCCGCCCCAGTTTGTGCCTCAAAGCCACATTTAAACAAAGCACAAAAACAACTCGGCATTTCATCAAGCAACATATACAACCTTTCGAACAAGGAGCGTTAGATGGAACAGCCACGACTCATTCGACTTATTGAAGAACACCTATTACCCATGTTAGGCGCTACAATAATTGGAAATTCAATTCCATCAACAAATCGCGAAAAGTGTGTTTCATTTCTAGATCCTTCTAAAATTGCGATTAAAGCAGATCGAAATGATGAATACAGGGTCGTGATTGCTAGAGGCCAGAACTTTGATACATTTGAAAAGACACTTGTTGATAAAATGGTTAATGAATTTCATTCAATACAACAAGTCGACAATTCATACCGAATAGAAATCGAATCCAACATTTCTAAACGAGTGATTGCATCCTATCTAGATAGTCGTGGCATCCTTGAAACAATTATTGACTCCTTTGAAGCGTGGGCTGCTCGAACATACGAAGGAGGTAGAATATCTGCTTCGGTAGGTATAACTAATAGAGAAAACCCAAGCTCTATAACCGCTATCCATGATTTTTTTAAAGAAGAATTCTCCCCTGTATTGTCAAACGGATACGACACAATTTTAGTATGCGACAGCAATGGAAAAATAGACAAATTTGAGTGCCTAGATGAACCTTTAGAAAGCCATTCTACTCCATACCGTTTAAATAAAATTGCAGGTTGGACTAGGGAAAACAAAATCGCTGTTGTGCTAAATCGACATGGTGAAATAATTATCTACAAAAACTGCAAGTTATTATTTGCAAAGAGGTCTGGGAATTGGGTTTTCTTTTCTCATGAATCTGTCATTAGAAGCATGAAATATCCTCAACATAGAGGACTAAGAAATGCCATCTATGAGTCCTGTTTAGACGTGTCTTTCGCCAGATCTGGTGGTTGCATTGCTGTTGTGCGCCATGATCGCTCAGACGATTTACAGAAGCACGTCAGCACAGATGATATTATTTCAAATCTTAAAAACAACAAAACCCGAGTACTAGCTCGGGCTATCGGTAGTAATTTTCAAAATCTAGATAGACGTATCAGACAAGAGCTACTCTCCCTTGATGGAGCTTTGATAATGAAACACACTGGTCAAATTATAGCGATTGGTGCCATTGTCGAAATCGCCTCTGGGAGTCGAGGAGGAGGTAGATATGCCGCTGCTAGAAGCCTGAGCTCATTAGGGCTTGGTGTTAAAATTTCTGAAGATGGCGGGATTATCGGATTTATGAATCAAATCGGAATATTCAAAATATAGCGTAGGTATGCTAACCCACAAAAGGCCGGAGTGTCGCTAGACACTCCGGGCATATATATCCATGTAACACCGGGTAATTTTTTGGAGAAGTGGGGGGCTGTGCCGACGGGAGGCGAATCCGGGCCCGAAGCGTATCCCAATACGCGAGGGGTTGGATTTGCCGAGCGGCGGTGCAGACGCCCGCTTCTCCGAAAAATTATTCCCAGATCTGCTTGGACTTGATGCGGGCGGCCTTACCGCGCAGATTGCGCAGGTAGTAGATGCGCGAGCGGCGAACCTTGCCCTCGGAGACCACTTCCACGCGGTCGATGAAGGGGGAGTTCATGGGGAACACGCGCTCCACGCCGATGCCGTCGGAAATCTTGCGGACGGTGAAGGTGGAGTTGGTGGTGCCGCGGCGGCGACGCAGGACGGCGCCCTGGAAAACCTGGATGCGCTCTTTCTCGCCCTCGATGATCCGGTAGTGCACCTTGACGGTGTCGCCGGCCTTGAACTCGGGGATATCCAAGCGGATGTGTTCGGCTTCGATTTTCTTGATGATGTCCATGGTATTCTCCTTAAAATTGCAGAGTGCTGGACGATGGGCCCACGGCCGTCATCCGCCTCTAGTACTCATCCGCGATCAGCCGGTCGACGATGATGGCAACCGCGCTTCTGACCGAAAGATGGTTGTAGTCATCCAAATACCTGAGCGGCCGTACAATGCCGTCCGTTTTGGAGAGGACTTCTTCCGCCAGACCGTGTCCGGTACCAAATATCAACAATACCGGAGAGTTGGCGAGCCAGCTTCGCACTTCGCCGAAGGTCAGGGCGGGCTGGGCTTGCTTGCGGCGATCCAGTCTTGCTGACGTGGCCGCGAGGCGGGGACATTGCCCTGTTTGGGCCTTGATGTCAAGGACCGCCCCTTCGATATCGTCAAAAACCTTGACCTTGGAAAAGGCCTCGGACCGGTCCGGGTTGGCCTTGGCCCCCGCGCCCTCGCGCCAGTGTCCGAGCAGCCGTTCGGCCAGGGCTTTCTGGTCCTCGATGGGCGTGGTGGCGTAGAACCCGCCGAGCCCGTAGCTGCGGGCCACGCGGGCCATGTCGTGCAGGTCCAGGTTGGTCACGGACACGGCCACCTTTTCCCCGAACTTGTTGACCACGGGGTAGTGGCACAGGGCGATGTACAGGTTGCGGCCCAGCCGCGTGCGCGGAAGGGTCCGCAGAAAGTCGATGTCCTCCACGGTCAGTCCGGCCGTGGGCAGGACGTCCGGCCTATCGCGCAGGGTGGCGGTCAGGGACTGCTCCCGCCGCCAGGCCGCGATCTTGCCATGGTCGCCGGAGCGCAGGACCTCGGGCACGACGAGCCCGTCGAAGTCCTCGGGCCGGGTGTAGTGCGGGTATTCGAGCAGCCCGGCGGTGAAGGATTCCTCCTCGCCGGAGTCCTCGTGGCCCATGAAGCCGGGCAGGAGCCGGGCCACGGACTCCACCAGGCAGACGGCCGCCGCCTCGCCGCCGTTGAGCACGAAGTCGCCCACCGAGACCAGCTCGATGGGATAGAGGTCGAGCAGCCGCTCGTCAATGCCCTCGTAGCGCCCGCAGATGAGGGTCACGTCGCTTTCGAGGGAGAGCTCGCGGGACAGGGCCTGGTTGAGCGGCTTGCCGCGCGGGGAGAGCATGAGGATGCGCCCCCTGGACTCGATGGAGTCCAGCGCCTTGATCATGGGGTCGAGCTTGAGGAGCATGCCGGGCCCGCCGCCGAAGGGGCGGTCGTCCACGGACTTGTGCACCCCGCCCGCGAACTGCCGGACGTCGACGTAATCCAGGCCGACCAGGCCGGTCTCCACGGCCTTGGACATGAGCCCGCTGCTCAGCGGGGACTCGAAGAATTGCGGGAAGATGGAGACAAGGTGGAAATTCATGAGGCCTGCTTCTCGGGGCGCGGGGGACGGCGCTTCTTCTTTTTGGGCGGCTCGGGGTTGAGGTAGAGGTCCAGCAGCCCCTCGGGCGGCTCGACGACGATGGTCTCCGTGTCCAGGTCCACGTCCAGGACGAACTCGGGCACGGCGGGCAGCAGGATTTCGACGCCCGCGCCGTTCTCGATGACCCAGGTGTCCTGCTCGCCGGTCTCGTAGAACCCCTTGAGCTCGCCCACCTCGGCGCCGTCCGCCAGGACCACCCGGCAGCCGATCATCTGGTAGAGGTAGTGCTCGTCGCCGTCGAGTTCGGGCAGGTCGGCCTCGCGGACCAGAATCTCCCGGCCGCGCAGGGCCTCGGCCTGGTCCCGGTCGGTGATCTGGGGTGAGGTCATCAGGATGAGGTCCTTGTGCTCGCGCCAGGAGGTCACTTCAAGGGGCTTGGGGCGTCCCTTGGGAGCGGACAGGTACAACGGCGCGTCGTCGAAAAGGGTCGGGGAGTCCGCATAACTCTTTATGCCGAACTCCCCTCGAATTCCGTGCGCCTTGACCACCCCGCCCACGGGGATGAAACCGGGCTCTTCTTTCATGGGCCACCGTTTAGTTGCTGCAAAAGACCGGGGCCGCCGCGCGGGGCTTGCCCGCACGCCGGTCCAGGATCGTTCGCGTCTCGCCGCGGGCCGCTTGGGCCCTTACGCGGACGTGCAAATGTCAGCCGTTCGCCAAAGGAGAAGGCTACTCGAGAATCTCCAGGACGGAGCGTTTCCGCGCCTTGGTGGAGGCGGCGCCGAGCAGCGTGCGCATGGCTCTCGCCGTGCGGCCCTGCTTGCCGATCACCTTGCCGAGGTCTTCCTTGGCCACCTTCAGTTCGATAACCGAGGTCTGCTCGCCTTCGACTTCAGAAACGTGCACTTCGTCCGGGTTGTCCACCAGGGACTTGGCAATGTACTCAATCATCTCTTTCAACATGACGTACCTCCGGTGCAGGCGCGTCGCCGCGCGCCATGAATATGAGCTGCCAAACGTGGTCCGGACCCTGCAGGCCGGGCCGACGAGACCCGCCTGTGAAAAAGCGCAAGCTACTTGCCGGCTTTCTTCAGCAGAGAACGAACCGTATTGCTGGGCTCAGCGCCCTTTTCCAGCCACTTCCCGATCTTCTCCATGTCCAGCGCGACTTCGGCCGGCTCGACCATGGGGTTGTAGTGCCCGAGGTATTCGACGGGGCGTCCATCACGGCGCACGGCGCTGTCGAGGGCCACCACGCGGTAGAAGGGACGCTTCTTGGAACCCATCCGGGTCAGTCTGATTTTCATAGCCATGGTTCTTATACTCCCAATAGTTGATTAATACGTTTTTGCCTACTTTATGGCAAGTTTTATCACTTGCAGGACATGAAGTCCCGGTCACTTACTTCTTCCGACTCTTCTTATTCTTCTTTTTGTTCAGCTTTTTCTTCTTGCGCTCTTTGAGCGTCTTCTTGGAGACGGTCCGCTGCGGGCCTTCCTCCTCCATGCCGGGCATACCGGGCATTCCCGGCATGCCGCCGCCCAGCGCGCTCATGTCGGGCATGCCGCCCCCGCCCAGGCCGGGCAGCTTGGGCAGGCCGAACTTGCCCTTCTTCTTGCCGCCGCCCATCATGGACTGCATGACCTTGCTCATCTGCTTGAAATTCTTGATGAGCACGTTGACGTCCGCGACCTTCACACCCGAGCCCCGGGCGATGCGGTCCTTGCGGCTCGCGTTCTTGAGCAGGTCGGGCTGGCGGCGCTCCTTCAGGGTCATGGCGGAGATGATCGCCTCGGTGCGCTTCATCTCGTCCTCGGGCAGGGCGTTGTCGCCGAGCTGCTTCATGATGTTGCCCATGCCGGGGATCATCTTGAGCAGCCCTTCCATGGACCCGAGCTTCTTGAGCTTGCGCATGTGGCCCAGGAAGTCCTCGAAATCGAACTCGGCCTTGGCCATCTTCTCGGCCATGGCCTTGGCCTCTTCCTCGTCGATCTGGCTCTGGGCCTTCTCGATGAGGGTCATCATGTCGCCCATGCCGAGGATGCGCGAGGCGATGCGGTCCGGGTGGAAAAGTTCCAGGTCGGACAGCTTCTCGCCCACTCCCACGAACTTGACCGAACGGCCGGTCACGGTCTTGATGGACAGGGCCGCGCCGCCCCGGGCGTCGCCGTCCATCTTGGTCAGGACCACGCCGGTGATGCCGAGCTTCTCGTTAAAGCTTTCGGCCACGGTCACGGCGTCCTGGCCGGTCATGGCGTCGGCCACGAACAAAATTTCCTGGGGCTCGCACTCGCGCTTGATGTTCTCAAGCTCGTCCATCAACGTCTCGTCGATGTGCAGGCGGCCCGCAGTGTCGAACAGGATCAGGTCGCAGCCGAGTTCCTCGGCCTTGACCAGGGCGTCCTTGCAGATGTCCACCGGGTTCATGTCCGTGGTGGACGGATAGACCGGCACGTCGAGCTGCCGGGCCAGGGTGTTCAACTGGTCGATGGCCGCCGGGCGGTAGACGTCGGCGGGCACCAGGTACGGCTTCTTGCCGTGCTGCTTGCGCAGAAACAGCGCGATCTTGCCCGAGGAGGTCGTCTTGCCCGAGCCCTGCAGGCCGACCATCATCAGCTTCAGCGGCCTGGCCTTGAGGTCCAGGTCCTGCTGCTCGCCGCCGAGCAGCTCGATGAGCTCCTCGTTGACGATCTTGATGAAGTGCTGGCCGGGTTCGAGCCCCTTGAGGACCTCGTCGCCGAGAGCGCGCTCCTTGACCTGGTCGACGAACTGCTTGACCACCTTGAAGTTGACGTCGGCCTCCAGAAGCGCGAGACGCACCTCTCTCAGACCCTCCTTGATATTGTTCTCATCAAGGGTCTTTTTGCCGCCCAACTTGGAGAAGGTGGCGCCGAGTCTTTCTTGCAGGCTCTCGAACAACTGATCAACTCCCTGGAATTACTAAATTTATTCTTTTTACCTGCGCGAAAACCACCGTCCATCGCGGGCAAAGAGGACGTTTGTTAAGCCAGATTCCCCGGATAGTCAAGGGCGGCGGGGGACGGCTCACGGCGGCAGCCCCCTCCCGCGGGGGCGGATTCGCCGCACATCGGGGCGCCGAGCATACCCTGTTGTGCCGCCTTACGCCACCCCGGCCGGATCGCCGGACGATTGTTGCACGCCGACCGGGAATGTGCGAACAATCCATGACAGATGGGAAAACTCATGGATTCGCTCTTCGTCCGGGTCTGGCTGACCCATTTCGTGCCCGCCTTCTTTGTCGGGGCCGTGTTCCTGCTGGCCTTCAAGGACCTGCCCGCGCCCCGGCTCATCCCGACGGGCGGGGCCGGGGATCTGGTCAAGGCCGTGCTCAACGGCGCCGTCGTGAGCCTTGCGGTCCTGCTCTTCCATCGCCTGCGGGACCGGCGCATGCGCCACCTGTGGCCGGACGCCTCGGCCGCCTATGCCGGGTCCCGGCTGCGCTGCGCCGTCCTGGTCGGCTTCCTGGCTGGGGCCGCCGACATCCTCCTGACCCTGAGCGAATGGGGCGTCCTCTTCCTGGCGCTCCTGATCCTGTTCGTCCTCCTCTGGAACCTGCGCGCCTTCACCCGGCGCAGCGTGGCCCTGCTCAGGCCCGGCAGCGAGATCTCCTGGGAAGACGTGAACGAGCTGCTGCGCATCTACCTGGCCACCCTGATCGGCTTCACCCTGGTCAACGCGGCCGTGGACGGGCTGCACGTCCTGGCCGGAAACACCCCGCCGTTCAACTTCACGTCCGGGGGCGGCGAGCCCTTTCTCAACGCCCTGTACTACACGGTGGTGACCATGACCACGCTCGGCTTTGGCGACATCGTGCCCCGCACCTGGGACGGCAAGGTCCTGCTGATCATCCAGAGCCTGACCAGCTATTTCATGTTCGCCTTCATGATCGGCATCATCACCCGGGGCGTGACCGGGGCCGGGAGCAGGGACAGGGGATAGCCCGCCTTGTGCATCCCCTGTGCAAGCGGTTGCCAGCCGCTCGCGATGGGTATAGGGACCCGCCAGACAAGAAAGGTTCCCATGAAAATCACTCCCGACCGTTTCCGGCTGGCCGTCCAGGCGGCCTTCACCCTCTTTTCCCTGTACGCGGGCTACCGCTTCATCCTTTTCCTGAACTGGGCCTCGGGCCGTTCGGAGACGTTCGCGCCCAAGCCCGGCGCGGTGGAGGGGTTCCTGCCCATCAGCGCGCTCCTCGGCTTCCGGCGGCTGTTCTCGTCCGGCTTCTGGGACCGCGCCCACCCGGCCGGGCTGACCATCTTCCTGGCCGCCCTGGTCATGGCCTTCCTGTTCCGCAAGGGGTTCTGCGGCTACGTCTGTCCGGTGGGCTTCCTGTCCGGGCTGCTGGAGCGCGTAGGGCGCAGGCTCGGCATGGCACGAATTCCGCCCCGCCGGGTCGACCTCGCCCTGCACGCCCTCAAATATCTGGGCATGGGCGGGTTCGTGTTCGCGGTCTTCGCCATGAGCCCGCGCTCGCTGGAGTTCTTCCTGCGCAGCCCGTTCAACATGACCTCGGACGCGCACATGCTCGACTTCTTCCTGCATCCGTCCGGCATGGCCCTGGCCGTGCTCGCGGCCCTGGCCCTGCTTAGCGTCATCGTACGCAACTTCTGGTGCCGGTACCTCTGCCCCTACGGCGCGCTGCTCGGGCTGTTCGCCTGGTTCGGGCCGGTCCGGGTGAAGCGCGACGCGGACGCCTGCGTCCACTGCGGCAAATGCTCGGCCAGCTGCCCCTCGGGCATTGCGGTGGAGAAGAAGGACGCGGTGCTCACCCCGGAGTGCATCGGCTGCGGCCAGTGCGTCGGGGCCTGCCCGGTCAAGGGGTGCCTCGGCTTCAAGGCGCTCGGCAGGCGCATCCCGTGGCAGACCGTGGCCGTGGGGGCCGTGCTGGTGCTGCTCATCGCCAGGGTCTGGGCCGGACACGCCGGGGTCTGGGACAACCCCCTGCCGCCGGAGATGCTCAAGCGTGTCTACCAGGCGGGCGCGGGGCTGATGTAGCGCCTACTCGGCGCACTCCACGCAATAGGCGGTCTCGGGCATGGCCTTGAGCCGGGCCATGGGAATGGGCTCGCCGCAGTCCAGGCACAGGCCGAAGTCCTCGTCCTGGTCCACCCTTTTCAGGGCCTCCTCCAGCCGGGCCAGCCGGACCCGGGCCTTGGACAGCTGGGCCTCGGCCACGGACTGGTTGACGATGGTGTCCATGCGCGAGATGCGCCCGATGGCGTTGTCCGGGGCCACGGGTCTGACCTGCTCCGCCAGCCGGGGAATCTCGGCCCGGAGCGCTTGCATTTCCTCTTCGGCGAACCGCTTGAATTCCTTTTTCTGCGCCTCGGTCACGCGAGCCTCCCCAGCCGTTGCATGGCGTCCTCGAGCACGTCCATCTCCTTGGCGAAGCAGAACCGCGCCAGGGTTTCGCCCACCGGGCCGGAATAGAAGGCCGAGCCCGGCACGCAGGCCACGCCGGTCTTTTCCAGCAGGAACAGGGCCCGCTCCTTGGCCGTTTCCCCGGGCAGCCGGGTCACGTCCGCCAGGGTGTAGTACGCCCCGGCCGGGACGTGCGGGGTCAGCCCCACCGAGCGCAGGACGCCGCAAAAGCGGTCCCGCTTCATCTGGTGGTCGTCGGACACGCCCTGGTAGTAGTCCGGGCCGAGTTCCTCCAGCCCCTTGGCCGCGCCGATCTGCAACGGCGCGGGGGCGCAGACGTAGACCAGGTCGCTGAAGTGGCCGATGGCCAGGGCCCACTCCGGGTCGCACAGGGCGTAGCCCAGCCGCCAGCCGGTCACGGCGAAGACCTTGGACAGCCCCGAGATGGTGATGGTCCGCCTGGCCATGCCCGGCAGGGTGGCCGGGGCGATGTGCTCCCGGCCGTCGAAGACGAAATGCTCGTAGATCTCGTCGGTGAAGACGAACAGGTCGTGGGACTGGGCGAAGTCGGCGATGAGCTCCAGCTCCCGGCGGTCGAAGACCTTGCCCGCCGGGTTGGACGGGGTGTTCAGGACGATGGCCCTGGTCCTTTTGGTCACGGCCCGCTCCAGGTCCTCGGCGGCGAAGCCCCACTCGGGCGGCTCCAGGGTGACGTAGACCGGCTTGATGCCCAGCGAGACCATGGTCACGATGTGGTAGCCGTAGTACGGCTCGAAGACCAGGACCTCGTCGCCCTCGTCGAGCAGCGCCAGGCAGGCGGCGTAGAACGCGCCCGTGGCCCCGCAGGACACGACCACCTGGTTGTCCGGGTCCAGGTCCATGCCGGTATACCTGCGCTGCTTGGCCGCGATGGCCCCGCGCAGCCTCGGCAGGCCGTCGAAGCGGGTGTAGATGTTGGTGCCCGCGCGCATGGCTTGCTCCGCGCCCTCGATAACCGGGCCGGGGACGGGCAGGTCGCACACGCCCTGGGCCAGGTTCACGCCGGAAACGCGGGCGCACTCCAGGGTCATGTTGCGGATTTCGGACTGGGCCACAAGCGGTCTGCGCTTGCTCACTTTCAGCGACATGGGGTACTCTCGGGGTGAAAAGGGTGAAACATGACAATAAGGACAGACCATATATGACTTTACTGAGGAATAAAACCCTGGTCCTGACCGGAGCGTCCATGGGCATCGGCGCGGCCCTGACCGAGGAGCTGGCCGGGGAGGGCGTGAACCTCGTTCTGGGAGCGCGCACCAGAGACAAACTGCTGGCGGTGCGCGACCGCTGCCGCGCCCTGGGCGTGCGCGCGGAATGCGTGGCCGGCGACGCGGCCGACGACGCTGTGGCGGCCCAGCTGGTGGACACGGCCAGAGGGTTGGGCGAATTCCACGGCTTCATCCACGTCGCCGGGGTGCTCGCGCCCGGACCGGCCGTGTGGGAGCTCTCCGCCGAG
Organism: Pseudodesulfovibrio karagichevae; assembly: GCF_041414475.1. Taxonomy (NCBI): domain Bacteria; kingdom Pseudomonadati; phylum Thermodesulfobacteriota; class Desulfovibrionia; order Desulfovibrionales; family Desulfovibrionaceae; genus Pseudodesulfovibrio; species Pseudodesulfovibrio karagichevae. The sequence continues at coordinate 32,693 of NZ_JBGLYH010000033.1, read as the reverse complement.
CGCTTCCGCGAGGTGGTGGACGGCTCCCTGATCGCGGCCCACCAGCTCATGCGCCACGCCGTGCCCCTGCTGCTCGAACGCGGCGAGGGGCTGATCGTGTTCTTCGGCTCCGGGGCGGCGGAACGCACCCAGACCGGCATCGGGGCGTACTGCGCGGCCAAGGCGGGCGAGGAGCACCTGGCCCGCCAACTGGCCAACGAGGCCCCGGCGATCACCACCGTTGTCTGGCGGCCCGGCGTGGTGGAGACCCGCATGCAGGCCGACGCCCGCACGGCCGTGGGCTCGGCCGCCGCGCCCCTGCGGGAGCTGTTCGCCTCCTGGTGCCGCGACGGCCTGCTCCTGACCCCGAAGCAGTCCGCGCGCGGCCTGGTGGACTTCCTCCAGTGCGACCCGCGCGCCTACCACGGCAAGGTCGCGGACATCCGGAAGATTTGAGCACAGGTTGACGATGGGCGCGCATCCTCCTATAGCCTGAAATACGGCAACCCCTTTTCAAGGAGAATCCCATGAAGGTCTTCGCTTCCGCTCTGCTGTCCCTGCTGGCCCTGGCCATGCTCGCCGCCTGCTCCGGCGACGACGTGGCCGACGATCCCAAGCTGTCCGACCAGGGCAAGGAGGTGGTCAAGGCCTTGGGCGGTCCCTTTACCGCCGACGAGTTCAGGAAATTTCTCGCCGACCTGCCGAAGATTCCCGGCCTGACCGCGAAGACCGCGCAGGACGCGAGCGACGCGCCGGGCGCGGCAGGGAGGGCCGAGGTCAAGAGCGCGATCAAGTCCCTCGGCTGGGACGAGGATCGTTTCCTGTACATCTACAGCCACGCCATGACCATGGCGAACCTGGACCAGATGCAGCGCATGACCGACCAGATGCGCGACCAGTTCAAGGACATGCCCGACGACCAGCGCAAGGCCATGGAGCAGATGCTGTCCCAACAGCTCGGCGGCCAGATGAGCGCCGTGCGCGCCGATGTGGACAAGCAGATTCCGGCCTCGGAACAGGCCATCGTCCGCGACCACATGGACGAGCTCATGAAGACCTTGGGCATGCGGTAGGCCGGTCATGACCGATCTGCTCTCGCTCTGGGGACTGACCACGGGCCGTCGGCGCACGGATATCGTCCTGCCCGGCAGCCCGGAACGTTGCCTGTCGCGCCGCGCCGAGGAGGACGGGCAGGGACGCGTCTGGATGCTCGAAACCCTGCGGCCGGGCCAGTTTGGACGGCGCGAGCGCATCGGCCGCGCCCTGGACCGGCTGTCCCGGGCCGGGCTGCCCGTGCCCGCCTATCTGGCCGGGCCGGACGGCCGCTATGTGGTCGAATCCGAGGGGCGGTATCTCCAGCTCTCCCCGTACATTCCCGGCGACCCCCTGCCCCAGCCCGAGTTCATCGAGGACGGGGCGCGCGGCGAAAGCCTGGGCAGATTCCTCTGCCGGTTGCGCGAGGTCGCGGGCACGGTCCACGAGTTCGACGACGAGCCGCCCTTCCTGCTGGAGGGCTACGTCAACGAGCTCATGACCGCCATGGCCGAGCGCCGTCCGGACCTGTACCGGGCCCTGGTCCCGGTCCTGCCCGCCCTGGCGCCGCTCTTCGAGGCCTGGGGGAGCCTGCCGTCCGCCTTCTGCCACGGCGACTTCCACCCCCTGAACGTCATCTGGCACGGCCGGTCCGCCGTGGCCGTCATCGACTGGGAGTTCGCGGGCGTCCGGCCCCGCCTGTTCGACGCGGCCAACTGCCTGGGCTGTGTGGGCATCGAGGACCCGCCCGCCCTGGTGCGCGGCCTGGCCCCGGCCCTGCTGCTGGCCCTGCGCCGGGGCATGTGCCTGGACAGGACCTCCCTAGAGCTGCTGCCCGAACTGATCCTCGGCCTGCGCTTCGCCTGGATGTCCGAGTGGCTCCGCCGCAAGGACGAGGAGATGGCCGGGATCGAGGTCAGCTACATGCGCCTGCTGGCCAACTCCCTGGACACCCTGCTCCCGGCCTGGGAAAAACTTCTCGGAGAGTGATGCGCTTCATCAATTCCTACGCCCGGTTGCCCGAGACCTTCTTCGAGCGGATCGCCCCGGAACCCGTGGCCGCCCCGGCCCTGATCCGCCTGAACCGCCCCTTGGCCGCGCGCCTGGAGCTCGACCCGCCGGACGACGATGCGGCGTTGGCCGGTATCTTCACCGGCAACCGGCTTCTGCCCGGCTCCGAGCCCATCGCCCAGGCCTACGCGGGCCACCAGTTCGGCCAGTTCGTGCCCCAGCTCGGCGACGGCCGAGCCCACCTGCTCGGCGAGGTGGAAAACGCGGCGGGCGAGCGCTTCGACATCCAGCTCAAGGGCTCGGGACGGACCCGGTTCTCGCGCGGCGGGGACGGCCGCGCCCCGCTCGGGCCGGTCATCCGCGAGTACGTGGTCAGCGAGGCCATGCACGCGCTGGGCGTGCCGACCACCCGCGCCCTGGCCATGGCCGCCACGGGTCAGCCCGTGTTCCGCGAGGACGAGTTGCCCGGCGCGGTGATCACCCGGGTGGCCTCGGGCTTCGTGCGCGTGGGCACCTTCGAGTATTTCGCGGCCCGGCGCATGGAAGACGAGCTGCGCACCCTGGCCGACCATGTCATCGAGCGCAACCACCCCGCTGCGCGCGAGGCCGACAACCCGTATCGGGCCCTGTTCGAATCCGTGTGCGCGGCCCAGGCCGGGCTGATGGCCCGCTGGCTCTGCCTGGGGTTCGTCCACGGGGTCATGAACACGGACAACACGAGCGTGAGCGGCGAGACCATCGACTACGGCCCGTGCGCCTTCCTGGACCACTACGACCCGGCCATGGTCTTCAGCTCCATCGACCCCATGGGGCGCTACGCCTTCAACCAGCAGCCGACCATCATGGCCTGGAACCTGGCCTGCCTGGGCGGCTGCCTCCTGCCCCTGCTCGACCCGGACGAGACCACGGCCCGCGCAGCGGGCGAGGCGGTCCTGGAGCGGTTCATCCCGGACTTCACCGAGCGGTACCGCGAAGGGCTGTGCCGCAAGATCGGCCTGCCCGGAGACGATGAATCCTTTTCCCTGGCCCGGCGACTGCTGGACCTCATGCGCCGCAGCCGGGCCGACTTCACCAACGCCTTCCGCGCCCTGTGCGACGCCCAGGCGGCCCCGGCCCCGTTCACCATCCAGTTCGCCACGGCCGAGAAGATCGCCACCTGGCTCAACGACTGGCTCGCGCTCCTGGACCGGACCGGCTCGGCCGCCACGGCCCGCGAGACCATGCGCGCGGCCAACCCGGCCTTTATCCCGCGCAACCACCGCATCGAGGCGGCCATCCAGGCGGCCATGGCCGGGGACTTCGCTCCGGCCGACCGGCTGATCGAGGTTCTCGCACGCCCCTTCGATGACCAGCCCGAACACGCCGAACTGGCCGAGCCGCCGCGCCCGGAGGAGCGGGTCACCCGGACCTTCTGCGGCACCTAGCCCGTGCGGGGTTGGTATATATCCGTGAAATTGCGCAAGAGGGGCTCACGGTGCCGTCAGTCCGCTTTGGACTGCGCCGCCATCTGCCTGTAGTAGCTGCCCACGGCCTCGAGCAGGGCGTTGGCGGCCAGCCAGGCGCAGTGCCGGTCGTCCTCGGGCATGCGGTCCGGCCCGCCCAGCCCTTCGAGCACGGCCTCCCCGGTGATGGCGGCCAGGTCCTCGCAGCGCTTGCCCACGGCCAGCTCGGCGGCCATGGAGCCGCTGATGGCGCTGGAGCCGCAACCGTCGGTGGCGAACCCCGCGTCCACCACCGTGTCTCCCTCTATCTGCAGGTAAATCCAGATGGTATCGCCGCACCCGCCGGTGGAAGAGCCCTCGTAGTCGGCCCCTGCGGGCTCCCCCCGATACGGCTGGTCCCGCCAGCGTTCGAATCCCGCCTGGCCGTAGGCCTCGACGGCCTCTTCGTTGATCTTGTCCTGCAGTTCACTCACGATGTCGTCAAAGCTGGGCATCATCCCGTCCATATGCTGAATGGTTGGCCCGCCGGTCCTATCCCAATCCCTCACGGAAACTGTTAACAGCCCGATTGCCATTCGACAACCGATAAGCCCAACCCACCCCCTCGACCCCCCGCGCAAAACGCCATAAAAAAAGACCCCACCAACCCGGTGAGGTCTCCACAAATTTCTTCACTCTCTGGAGCGACTCGGGTGCCAAGGGCACCCGACAGCGGTTCTCCCCCCGCCCCAGGAATAGGCTTGTGAGAGTGGGTCAGCTGTGCATTTTTCGAGGGGCCGTTTCACCGCAACGTAGTAAACCTACGTGAGGAGGAAACGGCCCCTCGAAAAATGTGCAGATGGCCCGCTATCGCAAGCCGCCCCCCGCTAGTCGTCCAGCTCAGCCGCCAAGGCGGCGATCTCCTCGCGGATAATCTTGGCCGCTTCGGCCGGGACGAGCTGGGCGATCTCTTCGCGCAGACGGCGCTCCAGCTCCTCGACGCGGCCTTCGAGCTGGCGGACCGTGGCCTGGAGCGCTTCCAGGGAGGGCTCCTCGCGGGTCTCGGCCAGGAGCAGGTCCACGTCGGCGTCCACGTCCATGCCCGCGTCGGGCGGCATGGCTTCGGCGGCCAGGACATCGTCCAAGGACCCTTCGTCCAGGTCCATGACCATGTCGTCCCCGAGGTCCGCATCCGATTCCTCGGCGTCCATCACCCCGGACACGTCCACCTCGACGTTGTCCAGCAGGCTGTCCACGTCCTCGATGTCGTCGTCCTCGAGCTGTTCCAGCCCGGTCAGTTCGGCGTCCACCGGGGCCTCGACCGCGTCGGTGAACAGGTTGCCCTCGACGATCGCGGCCTCATTGAGCTCGACGGCATCGGGCTCTTCGGCCTCGATTTCGAGCTCGGCTTCAAGCTCGATCTCGGGCTCAGCTTCGGGCTCGTCCATGATGGCCTCGATGTCCTCGGGGGCGACGGCTTCGTCCACCGGCACCTCGGGCGCGGGCTCCTCGGCCATGGCGGCGGCCAGCAGGTCGTCGGTCACGTCGACCGACAGCTCGTCCTCCGGTTCTTCGGCCGGTTCCTCGAGTTCGAGGGAAATTTCTTCTTCGGGTTCGGGGCCGGCCTCCTCCTCGATCAGATCGTCGAGGTCGAGGAGCATCTCGTCCTCGTCGTCGAGGGCTTCGGCCTCGGCCGGTTCCTCCTCCACGAGGTCGTCGAGATCGATGATCTCCTCGTCCTCGTCCAGCGAGTCGGCAAGGTTCTCCTCGGCGATGTCGTCCACCAGGGCCTCGGCCTCGGCGGCGCTTCTTGCCCCGGCTTTCGGGGCGGCGGCTCCGCCATCGGCCTCCTCGACCAGATCGACCACCTCGTCGAGCACGATCAGTTCCTCCCCGGCGGGCTCTTCGGCCAGGTCGTCCAGAATGAGAAGGTCCTCGTCGTCGGATTCGTCCGCGAAGTCATCCTCGGCGGGCTCCTCCACCACATCGTCCAGGAGCAGGAGTTCCTCTTCGGCCACCTCGTCCTCGGCGTCGTCTCCGGCGGGCTCGATCTGATCGTCGAGCACGATGGGGCCGCCGCTCTCGTCCACGACGGGAGCGTCCTCGAGATCGTCGGCGAACAAATCCTCGAGCTCCTGCTCGAAATCCGCGTCCACGGTGTCGGGGTCGAAGCCCTCGCTGTCCGCAACGGGTTCGTTCAGCACATCGCGCACGTCGGCGTCGTCATCTTTGGGAGGAGGCGGTGGAGCCGGGGTCATGGGTACCTCCGGAGAAGTTTAAAAAGGGGGGCCGTTCTGCACAGCCCCCCTTGAATTCACCCTAAAGGCTTATTTGTGGCATTCCTTGCAGCTGACCGGAACGGCCTTGCCGGCCTTCTTCTGCACCTTGTGGCAGCCGAGGCAGGAAGCCTGGGACTTCTTGCTATGGAAGGCGGAGTAGAAGCCGGTGGGCTCCTTCTTGGCGGCCTTGCTGGCGTCGGCGTGACAGCCTTCGGCGGCACAGCTCTTGGCTTCGGCCGGGGACTTGGCCTTGTGGTGACAGACCAGGCAATCCAGGCCGCTGTCCACGTGTTTCTTGTGCGGGAAAACCACGGCCGACTTGGTCGCTTTGGCGCCGGCGGGGACCTCCATGGTGATGCTGTCCGCAGGCGCGTTGGCCGCAATGACCACGGGCAGGCAGAACACGCACACCAGGGCGGCCACCATCAGGCTGATGATGAGAGATTTCTTCATTTACCTAGTTCCTCCTGTTGCATAAAAGATAAACAGTCACACTCTCTACTATGCGGGATAAATAAGTATCCACCCCCTGTCAAGCGGGGGCTGCCATCGTAGACCCTTGCTTTTACCCGATAAAGCCCCTTGAGCGCAAGGGGGGATTTGCACTTTGATCCAGCGGTTTACAGGGCGTATTTGTGGTGATAGCCGCGCGGAGTGAGCATGCGGCCGTCCACCAGGCGGGTGGCCGAGTTGCCGATGAGGAGCACGGTCTGCATGTCCACCTTCTCCACATCCACCCTGCTCAGCGGAACGGCCTCGACGAACTGGCCCACGCGGTAGGCCTTGCGCACGATGCCCACGGGCGTGCCCGGCCTGCGGAACCGGCCGACGATGTCCAGGGCCTCGCGCAGGTGGTCCGAGCGCTTCCGGGAGCGGGGGTTGTAGAGGGCGATGACGAAATCCGCGCTGGCCGCGGCCTGGAGCCGTTGTTCGATGCGCTCCCAGGGGGTCAGCAGGTCGCTCAGGGAGATGGACGCGAAGTCGTGCATGAGCGGCGCGCCGAGCAGGGCCGCCGCCGCGTTGAAGGCGGCCACGCCGGGGATGACCTCGAAGGGCACGGTCTGCAGCAACCCCTCGCTTTCCAGCACCTCCATGAGCAGCCCGGCCATGGCGTAGATGCCCGCGTCGCCCGAGCAGACCATGACGGTCCTGCGCCCGGCCCGGGCGTGCTCCACGGCCTGCCGGGCGCGGTCCAGCTCGCCCATCATGCCCGTGGAGACCACGATCTTGCCTTCGAGCATCTCCTCCGGGACCAGCTCGATATACGCCTTGTACCCGGCCACGACCTCGGCCTCCTCGATGGCCCAGCGGGCCGCCGGGGTGAGCAGGGACAGGTCGCCCGGTCCGAGACTGACCGCCTTAAGCACGGTTGCTCCGGGCCACGGCCAGGGTCACGGTGGGGGTCTTTTCCTTGGTCACGATCAGTTCTCCGCCGTGGGAGGCGAGCATGGCCGAGGCCTCGGCCACGCTGGGCACGCCCATGTGCGCCTGAACCCGGTCGGACGGCGTGGGCGCGTCCACGGCCGCGAGCTGGGTCGTGGAGTAGAAGACCGGATCCACGCCGAACTCCTCGGCCGCTTCCAGCAGCCCGGCCTCGTTGCGCTTGGCCTCCACCGAGCCCACCGAGGCGATGGATTCCATGGAAAAACCGTATTTCTTGAAGACCATGTAGACGTGGTCGAGAATCTCATAGGTGGTGATGTCCCGGCGGCAGCCGATGCCCAGGTGCAGCACCCTGGGGTGCAGGGCCAGGCTCCCTTCCGGGGCGTCGTTGTGCCAGGAGACCCAGATGCCGGGCTTGGAGTCGTTCCAGTCCCCGTACCCGACCTTGCCCTCGAAGCTGGAGTTCCAGGCCAGGCCGAGCCAGTCCTCGGGGTCGTAGAGCTGGACCACGCGGTCCTCGAGCAGGGCCATGTTCACGTCCTTGACCTTGCCGATGGTCCCGATGGCCAACCCCTTGGCCATGGCCAGGCTGTCGATGGACAGGACCCCGGCCGTGTCCGTGGCCGTGGTGATGACCGACTGCCCGCCCATGATGCGCGCGCAGCGGTCGGCGAGTTCGTTGGCCCCGCCCAGGTGCCCGGAGAGCAGGCTGATGGCGAACAGCCCGGTCTGGTCCATGCAGACCACGGCCGGGTCGGTCTCCTTGGATTGCAGGTGGGGCGCGATGCAGCGCACCACGATGCCCGCGGCGGCCACGAAGACGTGCCCGTCAAAGGCGTTGAAAGTGGCCGAGACGAGGTGCTTGAGGGACTCGAACGAGATGGCGTCCTCCGCCTCCAGGTTCTTGGAGGCGTACAGCGTCCCCGGCAGCCTGGCGGCCAACCGCTTGCCCACGGTCAGCCCCTGCGAGGTCAGTGTATAGATGGCGATTTTCTTGGCTGGCATTGCTATTATTTAGCAGCAACCGACCCTTGGGGAAAGAAAAAACCGCACGATGCGGGGTGTTTTTTCCCGGTCCGCCGCACGCTTCAAGAAAAACGGGCCGGGCCCCCGAAGGAATCCCGACCCGGTGCATACGCAGGTTCGACGCGGGACTAGAACTTCACGGAACGGGCCGCGTCCAGCGTCTTTTCGAAGTCCTCGTCCGAGTGGGCGAAGGAGGTGAAGGCGCACTCGAAGCCCGCCGGGGCCAGGTAGATTCCCTGGGCCATCATCTGCTTCCAGTAGACCGCGAAGGTCGCCTGGTCGCATTGGCCGGACTCGATCATGTTGGTCACGGGCCGGTCCGAAAAATACAGGGTGAAGGCCGAGCCCGCCTGGGCCACGTAGACCGGCTTGCCCTTGCCCTCCAGGATCGCGGCCAGTTCGCCGGTGAGCGCCTTGGTCCGGGCCTCCAGGGCCGGGTAGTCGCACTCCTGGAGGCGCTTGAGGGTGGCCAGCCCGGCGGCCATGGCCACGGGGTTGCCGGACAGGGTGCCCGCCTGGAACACGCCGCCCACCGGGGCCATGTGCTCCATGATCTCGCGTTTGCCGCCGTAGCAGCCCACCGGGAACCCGCCGCCGATGATCTTGCCGAGCGTGGTCAGGTCCGGGGTGATGCCGTAGCGCTCCTGTGCGCCGCCGGGGGCCAGCCGGAAGCCGGTGATGACCTCGTCGAAGATGAGCACCGCGCCGTATTCCGTGCACAGGTCGCGCAGCCCCTGGAGGAACCCCTCCTTGGGCAGGACCAGGCCCATGTTGCCCGCGCAGGGCTCGACGATGACGCAGGCGATCTGGTCGCCGGACTCCTCGAAATGCTTCTTCACGGCGTCGAGGTCGTTGTACTGGGCCAGCAGGGTGTGGCTGATGACCTCCTCGGGCACGCCGGGGGTGCCGGGCACGGTGCCCGCCGCCGAACCGGCCGCGGCCAGGAAGGCGTCGGCGTGGCCGTGGTAGTTGCCGATGAACTTCACGAACTTGTTGCGGCCGGTGTAGCCACGCGCCAGACGCAGGGCGGACATGGTCGCCTCGGTGCCGGACGAAACCATGCGCATCATCTCCATGGACGGGATGATCTTCTGGATCTCCTCGGCCAGCAGGACCTCGCCCAGGCAGGGCGCGCCGTAGCTGGAGCCGTGGTCCACGGCGTCGTGGGCGGCCGCGTTCACGACCGGGTCCTGGTGCCCCAGGAGCATGGGTCCCCAGGAGAAGACGTAGTCCACGTATTCCCGGCCCTCCACGTCGAAGAGGTGCGCCCCCTTGGCGTTCCGGATGAAGACCGGCTCGGAGTTGACGTACTTGCAGGCGCGCAGGGGCGAGTTGACGCCGCCGGGCATGAGGGTCTGGGCCTTGGCGAAAAGGGATTTCGAATCCATGTCGTGCTTCCTATTTGAAATAGACCATGGAGGTCTTCTTGAGTTCCTTGAGGGACTTGAGGGTGCAGTGGTCAGTGATGCCCACGGCCTCTTCCAGCTCGGCCACCACCTCGTCGGTCTGGCCGGGGCGCTCGCCGTGGATCATGGTGTAGAAATTGTAGGTCCACTCCGGGTAGGTGCGCCGGATATAGCAGTGGGATATCTCGGGCCGGGCCGAAAAGATGGCCCCGACTTCCTCGCTGCGCTCCACGGGCACCCGCCAGGCGACCATGGCGTTGTGGCTGTAGCCCGCCTTCTGGTGGCGCAGGGTGGCCCCGAAGCGGCGGATGATCCTGCGCTCCTTGAGGTCGCGGATGAGGCCGATGACCGTGTCCTCGTCCACGCCCACGGCGTCGGCTATGGTTTTGAACGGCTGCTCGGTATCCGGCAGGTCCCCGCCCGCCAGGGCGAGTATCCTCTCCTCGGTTTCGCTGAATTGTATTGCCATGGGGGGTCTATACCTTCCGCCGCCCCCGGATGCAACCGGCCCGGACGGGAAAGCCCCGTCCCGGATGGTCCGGGACGGGGCGCAACACACTGGGCCGCGAAGCTAGAAGCGCTCGAATTCTCCGGAGAGTTCCGACGAACGCCCTTCTCCCTTGCCCGGCGCCAGGCCCGGCAGCGGCTGCGCGCGGAATGAGGTTCCGTACCCGCCGCCGTTGTCGCTGTAGCGGAAGTACCCCACGATCTCGATCAATTGCTCGGCCTGGCCGGAGAACTCCTCCGAGGTGGAGGACATTTCCTCGGCGGACGCGGCATTGGCCTGGACCACCTGGTCGAGCTGGTTGACGGCCATCGAGATCTGGTCCGCATTCGAGGAGAGTTCGTCGTTGGCCGCCGCGATCTCGCGGATCATTTCGGATGTATGCCTGATGTCCGGGACCATCTCGCCGAGAAGGTTGCCCGCGTTTTCCGCCACGTCCACGCTGTTCTGGGAAAGGACGGATATCTCCTGGGCCGCTGCGCCGCTGCGTTCGGCCAGCTTGCGCACCTCGGCGGCGACCACGGCGAATCCCTTGCCGTGCTCCCCGGCCCTGGCGGCCTCGATCGCGGCGTTCAGGGCCAGCAGGTTGGTCTGCCGCGCGATTTCCTCGATGATCAATATCTTTTCGGCGATGTCCCGCATGGCCGTGACGGTCTGCTTCACCGCGGCTCCGCCCTTCTCGGCCCGCTGCGCCGTCCGGCCGGCGATCTCGTCGGTCTCCCGGGCGCTCTTCGCGTTGATCTTGAGCGCCTCGGCCATGGTTTCCATGGACGAGGATATCTCCTCCACGGACGCCGCCTGCTCCGTGGCCCCCTGGGACACGGCTTCCGAAGTGCCGGAAAGCTCCTCGCTGCCGCTGGACACGGCCGCAGCCCCTTCCTTGATGGACGCAGCCACCTCGCGCAACTTGTCCCGCATGAACAGCAGCCGTTCGGTCAGCCTTCCGATCTCGTCCCGGGAATCCACGGTCATCTCGGCATCCAGGTCGCCGGAGGCGATCCGGTCAGCAAAGGCCACCCCCTTGAGCAGGGCCCGGACAATGGCCCGGGAGAGAAGCACGAAGGCGGGGAGCAGCAGAACCAGGGCGGCCAGGAATACCCCTATGGAGACCCACAGGGAGCTGTGCAGCGCGGTCCGCATCCCGGAGGTGGCCTCGGCCGACTCCTGCCGGATGGAGTTGGCGATGGTGTCCAGCTCAGCGGTGATCACCTCCCCTTCGGCGTCCAGGGAATCGTCGATCGCGGTGAAAGCCTCTACCGTCTCCTTCTCGGCCTTTTCTCCTCTTTCGATCAGATCCTTGAGATCCACGCTCACCTTTTGTTCGAAACGGGGCAACGCCTCGGCGATTGCGGCCACCGCGTTCCGTTCCGCCGCAGTGGACGCCGAGGCTTCAAGCCCGGACAGATACCGCCGCATCGCCGAGGACTGGTCCGCGATGATCTTGAGCCGCTCGTCGGAGATATGCCCGTCAGCCCGGTCGATGATGGCGTCCATGGCCGCCAGGGTGAGCCTGGTCAGCGACAGCTCCGCCTTCAGGGCCTGCCCCGTAGCCTCCATCTCGCCCCGGCCGGAAAAGCTCCGTTCGAGTTCAACGAGATTCTTTTCCATCAGTTCCCCGGCCTGGTCCAGGACATCGTCCATCTCGGCGAACTCGGCGTCCATCTCCTCCTGGCGCCTGCCCGAGGTCTCAATCAAATTCCTGAGCCGCACCCGGACCGCGTCGGTAAAATGCTGCAGCGAAGCTTCAACCCTGCCGAGCGCCGCCTGCTCCTCGGGCGAATCCATCATCCGCTTCAGCGTCTGCCCATTGTTCAGCAAAAAATCGCTCGTTTCATCGATCTCCTTCATACGCTCCGGCTCGATGGTCCCCGAGTCCTTGTCGACAATGGAGTCCATGGCGGCCAGGAGCAATTTGGAATGGGCCAGGCGCATCGCCTCCACCGTGCTCAATTGCCCCTGGCGTTCGATCAGGAGGTCGGCCCCGCCGGAAACGACGCCGTTACTCCACATAATAACCGCTCCCAACAAAAGCAGCGCCAGGGTCACTCCCGACCCAAGGAAAGCCATTTTCCATTTCAAAGACATGTTTCCCTCACAAGGTTTAATTCAAACGTGTCATATCTTTATCCTAATCGTCACATTTATTTCAACTATTTAATATTATGTTCACGCAATCCACGTAAACGGATTCTCCCTGCCGCCTCCCCGCCCTTGCCTCCGCCGAACGGTACACGTATGCTCTTCCATTCGACAAATCACCCAAGGAGACCACTTGATGAAGATAGCCGTACTGGGCGCGGGCGCATGGGGCACCACGCTGGCCGACATGCTCGCCAAAAACGGACGGGACACCACCCTGTGGGCGCGCGAGCCCGAGGTGGCAGCAGACATCCGAAAACATCGGGAGAACCGGGTCTTCCTGCCCGGCGTGACCCTGTCCGAACACCTTGCGGTCGAGTCCGACCCGCAGACCGCCTTTGACGGGGCGGACTACTTCCTGGTGGTCATCCCCAGCCAGTTCATCCGCCCGGCCCTGGCCGGGTTCCGCGACCTGCTCCCGGAGCGGCCGGTGATCGTCAACGCCTCCAAGGGCATCGAGCTGTCCTCGCTGGCCCCGGTGTCCCGCGTGGTCGCCGAGGCGCTCCAGGGCAAGGCCCCGCGCTACGCGGCCCTGTCCGGCCCGTCCTTCGCCGCCGAGGTGTCCAGGGACATGCCCACCTCGGTCTCGCTGGGTTGCGAGGACCACGACCTGGGCCGCGAGCTCCAGGAGGCCTTCTCCACCCCGTATTTCCGCGTCTACTACACCCCGGACTTCCGGGGCGTGGAGCTGGGCGGCGCGGTCAAGAACGTCATCGCCATCGCGGCGGGCATCGCCGACGGGCTGGGCTTCGGCCACGACGCCAGGGCGGCCCTGATCACGCGCGGCCTGGCCGAGCTGAGCCGTCTGGGCGAGGCCATGGGCGGCCAGGAGCGGACCTTCATGGGTCTGTCCGGCATGGGCGACCTGGTCCTGACCTGCACCGGCGACCTGTCGCGCAACCGCCAGGTGGGCCTGAAGCTCGGCCAGGGCAAGAGCCTGGACGAGATCATCGGCGAGATGAAGGCCGTGGCCGAGGGCGTCAAGACCACCCAGTCCCTGCACGACCTGGCCGCCAAGCTCGAAGTGGAGTTGCCCATTACCGAACAGGTCTATAAGATACTCTATGAAGGCAAGGACCCGGCCGAGGCCACCACGGACCTGATGAGCCGGGATTTGAAGGATGAATAACCGGGGAGCCGCCATGCGGAACATTGTCACCGCCACCATTTTCGCCACGTTGTTCGCGGCCGCCCTGCTTCTCGGCGGCTGCTCCAAGCCCTGGACCCACCCCGACTATTCGGGCGCGACCCTGGACCGCATGTTCAAGGAGGACTCGGTCCGGTGCCAGGTCGTGGCGGGCGAGAAGTACCCGCTGGACAAGCACGGGCAGAACAGGGAATTCCTTCTGTGCATGGCCGACAAGGGCTGGAACTACCACCCGGACGGCGAGGGCATCACCTTCCAGACCAAGCCGCGCTAGGCGGGGGCCGCCATGGCTGACGGACCGATTCTCGTACTCGGCTCCACGGGCTACGTGGGCGGGCGGCTGGTGCCGCAGCTGCTGGCGCGCGGCCATCGCGTGCGGGCGGCGGGGCGCAGCGTGGACAAGATCCGCGCCCGCTCCTGGGGCGACAAGGTCGAGGCCGTGCGCGCGGACATGCACGACCCGGAAAGCCTGAAAAAGGCGGTCGAGGGGTGCAGCGCCTGTTTCTACCTGGTCCACTCCATGGCCCATCCGAACCGCGACTTCGCGGAGCAGGAGCGCGACGCGGCCTACAACATGGTCCAGGCCGCAGGGCACGCGAACCTGTCGAGGATCATCTACTTGGGCGGCCTGGGCGAGGACCGCGAGGACCATCCCCTTTCCAAGCACCTGCGCTCGCGGGCCGAGGTGGGCCGCATCCTGGCCCTGGGCCCGGCCAGGGTGACCATCCTGCGCGCGGCCCAGATCATCGGCTCGGGCTCGTCCTCCTTCGAGCTGGTCCGCTACCTGGCCGACCGGCTGCCGTTCATGATCACCCCGGCCTGGGTGCGCACCAGGACCCAGCCCATCGCCATCCGCAACGTCCTCGGCTACCTGACCGGGTGCCTGGAGAACGAGGCCACGGCCGGGCTGACGCTGGACATCGGCGGGCCGGACGTCATGTCCTACCAGGAACTTTTCCATCTCTACTCCGAGGTGGCGGACATCCCCCGACGGCGGCTGCTGCCCCTGCCCTTCGTCACCCCCCGGCTGTCCTCCTTCTGGGTCTCCCTGATCACCCCGGTGCCCATGGCCCTGTCCCGCGCGCTCATCGAGGGGCTCAGGAACGAGGTCGTCTGCCGGGACGACCGCATCCGCGAGCTCGTGCCCCAGGAGCTGCTCTCCTGCCGCGAGGCCATCCGCCGCGCCCTGGAAAAGACCAAACAACAGGCCGTGGAGACCTGCCTGTTCGACGTGGGCTCGGCCTGCATGCCCGAGTGGGCCTCGGCCGACGACCCGCTCTACGCGGGCGGCACCCGGTTCGAGATGGGCTACAGGGCCCGGCTCCAGGGCGACCCGGACAAGGTCTGGGAACAGGTGGCCCGCATCGGCGGGGAACAGGGCTGGTATTTCGGCGACCCGCTGTGGCGGCTGCGCGGCTTCATCGACCGGCTCCTGGCCGGGCCGGGCATGAAGCGGGGCCGCCCGCGCGGCGACGCGCCCCCGCGCGTGGGGGACGCCCTGGACTTCTGGCGGGTGCTGGCCTCGGACAAGGGACGGCGGCTCCTGCTCCTGGCCGAGATGCGCCTGCCCGGCGAGGCGCTCCTGGAATTCAAGATGGATGCGCAGTGGGAGAACGCCGTGGACCTGTCCATGACCGCCAAGTTCCTGCCGCGCGGCCTGACCGGCATCCTCTACTGGTACGCCATGTATCCCTTCCACGTGGTGCTCTTCAAGAACATCATCGAGAACATCTCCGACCTGGCGGGCACCACCCTGTACGAGCCCGCCCGGAGGGTGCGCTAGCTGTGACCAAACCGCTCAGAACGGGCCGGACCACCGGCTCCTGCGCCTCGGCCGCAGCCATGGCCGGGGTGCGCTTTCTGCTGACCGGCGAACGCCCGGAGACCGTGGACGTGCCCCTGCCGCCCGGCGGCGTCCTGGCCGTGCCCATCGAACGCTTCGAGCTCGAGGACGGCGGGGTGCGCGTGACCGTGGTCAAGGACGGCGGCGACGACCCGGACGTGACCCACGGCCACGACATCCAGGCCGTGGTCCGCCTGGAGCCCGGCGAGGCCGCCCCGCCCATCGTCGTCCTCGACGGCGGCCGGGGCGTGGGCCGCGTGACCCTGCCCGGCCTGCCCGTGGCCGTGGGCGAGCCCGCCATCAACCCCGAGCCGCGCAGGCAGATCGAAATGGCGGTCCGCCTGGCCGCCGGCGGATTTGCGGGCCGCATCCTGGTGACCGTCGAGGTTCCGGAGGGCGAGACCATCGCCCGGGCGACCATGAACCCACGCCTGGGCATCGTCGGCGGCATCTCCATCCTCGGCACCCAGGGCATCGTCAAGCCGTACTCCCACGACTCCTGGAAGGCGACCATCGAGGAGGGGTTGAGCGTGGCCCGCGCCCTGGGGCTCGACCGCGCGGTCTTCACCACGGGACGGCGCAGCGAGCGGTTCTACCTGGACAACTTTCCCGAAACCCCGGAGACGGCCCTGATCCAGGCCGCCGACTTTTTCGCCTTCTCCATGCGGGCCGCGGCACGGCACGGCTTCTCCGAGGTCGTCTGGGCCGTGTTCTTCGGCAAGCTGGTCAAGCAGGCCCAGGGGCTGGAATACACCCACGCCCGGACGCACCCCGTGGACTTCAACCTGCTGGCGAAACGGTGCCTGGAGGCCGGGATGGACCCGGCACGCGTCCCGGAGGTGCGCGGGGCCAACACGGCGGTCCAGGCGCTCGGCTCGCTGGAGGGCGATCCGGCCCGTGACAACCTCCTCAAGTTGCTGATAAGGGAAGCCGCAGGCCATGCCGAATGGTACGCAGGCAGGCATTGTACGGTTTCCTATACGGTGTTCGACTTCGACGGCCGCGCCCTTGGAGACTAGGCCCGGAGCACGGCTCATGCCGCGCCCGGCCGGAACCAAAACAGGATGAAGGGGCGCATATGCCGGTTCTTTCCGTCGTGATCCCGAGCCATGACTATGGCCGGTTCAGCGACAGGCTCTTCGGTTCCCTCGCGGCGCAGACCACGGGGCTGGGCGACGTGGAAATCATTTTCGTGGACGACGCGAGCGGCGACGACTCCGTGGCCCGGGCCGAGGGCTGGGCCGGGCGGCTCGACTGCGAGCGGTTCGTCGTCGAGCGGCTCGACCGCGTGGGCAGGCCCGGTCCGGTGCGCAACCACGGCCTGGCCCTGGCCCGGGGGCGCTACCTGTTCTGCCTGGACCCGGACGACGCCCTGCTGCCGGACTTCATGGCCCGGTGCATCAAGGCGCTCGACGCCAACCCCGGCATCTCCGGGGTCTATCCCGACTATTTCGAGTGCACCCCGGAGGAGCGGCGCGAGACGCGGCTGCCCGACTTCAACCAGGGGCTGCTGCGCATGCAGAACATCCTGCCGCCCCCGACCGTGTACCGCCGCGAACTGTGGGAGGCGGGGGCGCGCTACCCGGCCAACACCGACTACGAGGACTGGGACTACTGGGTGCAGTGCGTGGCCGCCGGAGCGCGGTTCCTGCACATCCCCGCCCCCCTCTACGAATACCATTTCCACGGGGACAACTTCTCCTACCAGGCCCGGGAGCACGACGGCCCGGCCAAGGCCGCCATCGTCCTGAACAACCCCGGCTTCTTCCACCCCGTGGTCGTCCAGTGGGCCGAGGATTTCGGGCGCGGCCGCCTCTACGCCCAGCCCTTCACCCGAGGCCACATCCCCGGCCCCGACGACGTCCGCGAACTGCTCAAGACGGTCGAGGGCAAGGTCCTGACCGTCCCGGGGTTCTAGCGCGCGGCCCGGCCGCACGGACAAAAAAAGGCCGCCCCTCGGGGCGGCCTTTCGTTTCTCGCCGTTTATTCGCCTTTCTGGAAGGCCTCCCAGTCGGCCAGGAACGTGGCCAGACCCTGGTCGGTCAGGGGGTGGTGCATGAGCTGGGTGATCGTGGAGTACGGCAGGGTGATGACGTCCGCGCCGATCAGCCCGGCCTCGAGCACGTGCAGGGGGTGGCGCACCGAGGCCACCAGGATCTTGGTGTCGAAGGCGTAGTTGTCGAACAGGGTCCGCATCTGGTCCACGCCCTCCATGCCGGACTGGCTCAGGCCGTCCAGCCTGCCCACGAAGGGCGAGACGTAGGTGGCCCCGAGCTTGGCCGCCAGCAGGGCCTGGGTGGGCGAGAAGACCAGGGTCACGTTGGTCTTGATGCCCCGTTCGGTCAGTTCGCGCAGGGCCTTGAGCCCCTCGGGGATCATCGGGATCTTGACCACCACGTTGGTGCCGAAGGAGACCAGGTCCTTGGCCTCCTTGATCATCTGCTCGTGGCTGGTGCCGATGACTTCCAGGGAGACCGGGCCGTCCACCATCTCGCAGATGAGCGCGGCCTGCTTGCGCCAGTCGCCGCCCTCGCGGGACATGAGCGTCGGATTGGTGGTCACGCCGTCGAGCAGGCCGAGTTCACCCACTTCGCGGATCTGGTCCAGGTTGGCGGTATCGAGAAAGAATTGCATGGTTCCTCCTAAGTGGTGGGGCAGGACGCTCCGGGGTTTGCTGGGGAGTGATAACATAAACAAAATAAAGTGGAAAGCTTCTGCAAACGTTTTCGCCCCCTGCGCATTGTCCTTCCCCCCCGGCCCGGTTTCGTTTACATTGGCACAATGACCAAGATGGAACCCGTCCGCATCATCGGGCTGCCCCCCGGCTCCCTCACCCCCACCGGTACCGCCGCCAAGGCCCTGGCCGAGGCCGACCTGGTGGTCGGCGGCACGCGCCTGCTCGCGGCCTGCCCGGACACGCTGATCCCGGAAGGCGCCCACCGCCTGGCCATCGCCGGGCCGCTCAAGCCGATCATCGAGGCCGTGCGCAAGAACGCCCACAAGGGACGCAAGGTCGTGGTCCTGGCCGACGGCGACCCGCTCTTCTTCGGCATCGGCAAGCGGCTGGGCGAGGAACTGGGCCGGGAGAACCTGCTGGTCGAGCCGAGCCTGTCCACGGTGCAGCTGGCCGCAGCCCGGCTGGCCCTACCGTGGCAGGACATGGACTTCGTCTCCCTGCACGGGCGCGACGACTTTTCCCCGCTGTACGCCGCCCTGGTCCGGGCGGACCTGATCGCGGTCTTCACCGACGCGGTGAACACGCCCGCCGAGGTGGCCCGCGCCCTGCTCGAACGCGGCGCGGACTGCTTCTCCATGACCGTGCTCGAAAATTTGGGCGCGGCGGACGAGCGCATCCGGCCCCTGGCCCTGCCCGAGACCTGGGGCATGGACTTCTCGCCGCTCAACCTGGTCATCCTGGAGCGCCAGTATCCGCCGGAGATCGCCCTGTCGCTGGGCATCCCGGACCATTTCTACCTGCACCAGAAGAACCTGATCACCAAGCTGCCCGTGCGCGCGGCCGGGCTGGCCCATCTGGGCGTGGCCCCGGACTCCACGGTCTGGGACCTCGGCGCGGGCTGCGGCTCCGTGTCCATCGAGGCCTCGCACCTGGCGCGGCGCGGCCGGGTCTTCGCGGTGGAGCGCAACAAGACCCGCGCGGCCATGATCCGCGAGAACATCCGGCGCACCGGGGCATGGCTGGTGGACGTGGTCCTCGGCAGCATGCCCGAGGCGCTGGACGGGCTGCCCGAGCCGGACCGCATCTTCATCGGCGGCGGGCTGGGCGGGGAAGCCAACCAGGACACCGCCCTGCTCGAAACCGCCTGCCGTCGGCTTGCGCCGCGAGGGCGGGTGGTGATCCACTGCATCCTGCTCGACTCGCTGCACGCGGCCAAGGACCATTTCCAGTCCCTGGGCTGGTACTTCGGCGTGACCCAGCTCCAGGCCTCGGCCACGGATTCCCTGGCCGGGGACCTGCGCTTCAAGGCGCAGAATCCGGTCTTCGTGCTCTGGGCCGAAAAGCCCTAGCGGATCTCCACGCCCGATTCCTCCAGGAACGTCCGGACCTGGCGGCAATACTTGTCCACCAGCCGATCGTAGGTGCCGTCCCGGCGGATGGCCGCGAGGCCCTTGTCGAAACGGGCCAGGAGTTCGCTCGCGCCGGGGTAGGCCCTGGAGACCATGAGGTGCTGCGGGTTGAGGTTCCAGGGAGTGGGGGTGGACCCGAAAAGATCCGCGCGGCTGGGGAAGATGCGGTTGATCAGGGTCCAGCCCACCAGTTCGTCCTCGGCGAACAGGGCGGCGCGCAGCTCCCACAGCCTGCGCACGCCCGAGGCCTCGCCCGGGGCGTAGTCCACGGCGAGCCCCTTTTTCTTGAAGATTTCCTCGTAGTAATGGCCCGAGGTCCCGGCGATGGTGTAGTCGCGCAGGGCCTCCAGGGAGGTGTAGTCGAAGTCGCCCATCCGCCCCTTCATGTAGAAGAAGACGTTGCGGCAGACCCAGATGGACTCGCTGAACCAGGCGTACTCGGCGCGCTTGTCCGTGCGGGCGTAGGGGTAGGCCCCGAAGGCGTCGCCCTCCCGGACCATCAGGGCGCACCGCCGCCAGGGGCGGTACAGGATCTTCGTCTCCACCCCGGCCTCGGCAAAGGCGGCCTGGACGATCTCGGTCAGCAGGCCGGGCCATGCCCCCTTGGACAGGACGTAGGGCGGGTACTCGTCGGTCACGAGGACCACCGGCCCCTGCGCCCGGGCCGGAGCCGCGCCCGGGAGGGGCAGGATCAGGCTCAGGCAGGCGAGGAGGACGAAGAGGGATATCCGGGACATGCTGCACATTAACACGCTCCCACCTGCTTTGCCTCTATTTTTTTGCCCCGGCCCGCAGCTAGGTGTGGCGCACCCGGAGCGCATATATTACCCTGCGGACCATGCCCGAAACCCGTAGCCCATCCGACCCGCTTCGCTCTTCGGCGCGCCCGGTCCGCTCCCTGTTCTCCTGGGCCCTGTACGACTGGGCCAACTCCGGGTTCGCGGCCCTCGTCCAGACCTTCGTGTTCGCGGCCTACTTCGCCCGCGCCGTGGCCGAGGACGAGACCCTGGGCACGGCCTGGTGGGGTAACATGATGGGCGTGGCCGGGCTGGTCATCGGCCTGGGCGGCCCCCTGCTCGGGGCCGTGGCCGACCGCACCGGACGGCGCAAGCCGTGGCTGGCGGCCTTCACCGGCCTGTGCATCGCGGCCACCGGGCTGCTCTGGTTCGTCCGGCCCGACCCGGCCTGGACCTGGCCCGCCCTGCTCCTGGCCGGGGCCGGAACCCTGGGCAGCGAGTACGCCATGATCTTCTACAACGCCATGCTCCCGGACCTGGCCGACAAGACGCGCATCGGACGCTGGTCGGGCTGGGGCTGGGGGCTGGGCTACGCAGGCGGGCTGGTCCTGCTGCTCGTCGCCCTCTACGGCCTGGTCCAGCCGCCGGGCTGGTTCGGCGTGCCGCGCACGGACGCCCTGAACGTGCGCGCGGTCATGCCCCTGACCGCCCTGTGGTACCTGGTCTTCTGCCTGCCGCTTTTCCTGTTCACCCCGGACGCGCAAAGCGCGCGCATCCCGCTTGCACGCGCCGTGGCCGAGGGCGCGGCCCAGCTGCGCCGCTCCCTTCGCAACCTGCGCGGCCACCGGCCCATCGCCCTGTTCCTGCTGGCGCGCATGTTCTACAACGACGGGCTGACGACCATGTTCGCCTTTGGCGGCATCTACGCGGCTGCGGCCTTCGGCATGACCCCGAGCGAGGTCATCGTCTTCGGCATCGGCCTGAACGTGACCGCCGGACTGGGCGCGGCCTCCTTCGCCTGGCTGGACGACCGCCTGGGGCCCCGGCCGACCATCATCCTCTCCCTGATCGGGCTGACCGTGCCCGGCGCGGCCATCCTGCTGGTGAAAAGCAAGACCCTGTTCTGGATTTTCGGGCTGGCAATCGGTATATTCGTGGGGCCGGTCCAGGCATCGAGCCGGTCCTGGCTGGCCCACGCGGCCCCGCCCGAGGTGCGCACCGAGATGTTCGGACTCATGGCCCTGTCCGGCAAGCTGACCTCGTTCCTCGGGCCGTTCCTGGTGGGCTGGCTGACCCTGGCCACCGGCAGCCAGCGGCTGGGCATGTCCGCCGTGGTCGTGCTCTTCGTCCTCGGCCTGGTCGGCATGCTCTTCGTGCCCGCCGCCAACCGCAATCAGGAGTGAATCATGTCCGACTTCCGCTTCGAACTGACCGACGGGGAAAAACGGTACCTCAAGGATCTGGTGGTCCGGTCCATTTCGTCGGGCCTGGGCATCGGCGACGGCCCGAACCGGCCGCCCGAGCCGCCCACGGACAAGCTGCGCGAGCACCTGGGGGCGTTCGTGACCCTCAAGATCGACGGCAACCTGCGCGGCTGCATCGGCAACGTCCAGGGTTCGGACGCGCTGTACCGCACGATCTGGGACATGGCCCGGTCCGCCGCCTTCCGCGACCCGCGCTTCCCGCCGCTGGACGAGGACGAGTTCCGGCGCATCGAGTACGAGATCTCCATCCTCAGCCCCATCGAACCGTGCCCGGACCCGGAGCTGGTGGAGGTCGGCCGCCACGGGCTGATCATGAGCGCCCACGGCCGCTCGGGCCTGCTCCTGCCCCAGGTCCCGGTGGAGTGGCATTGGGACCGCGAGACCTTTCTGGCCCAGACCTGCCACAAGGCCGGGCTGCCGCGCGACGCCTGGAAGGACCCGGACACGACCATCTTCTGGTTCGAGGCCGAGGTCTTCTGACGTTCAAAGCAACCGGGAATTCTCCTATCGACAGTGGTAGTTGTTCCTGTGTATAGATTCCTCAAGAAATGGATGACCGGCGATCCCGCCGATCCGCCGTGCAGACCGCCCGCAGGCAAGGTGCTCCATGGCCGTGAAGCCCGGAAAGGAAATCAACATGATCGCCCCGGCCGAGACCAAGGTCTTGAAGATGCCGGGCGTGCAGCTGCGCGTTTCCCTGGGCAAAAACGTGGTCATCCGGGTCCCCGGCGCGGACCACTCCTACCGGGGACGCATCGTGGGCTTCGACCCCTACGACTACCTCATCGTCTCGGTCCGGCTGCCGGGCCGCATCCGCGACCAGCTGGTCCTGGGCGGCGAGATCGTCGTCAAGTACATCCACCAGGGCACGGTCTACGGGTTCAAGACCACGACGTACAACGCGGTCACCTCCCCCACCTCGCTGGTTTTCTTCGCCTACCCGACGGTCATCGAGAAGGTGGAGCTGCGGCGGGACACCCGGACCCGGTGCAACATCGACGGCAGGCTTCAGGCCGAGGACGCCGAGTACGAGTGCCTGATCGTCAACATCAGCGCCACGGGCTGCAAGGCCACGGTCCGCGCGGGGGCGCGGGACCCCATCACCCGGCTCGAAGTGGGCGACACCCTGCTGGCCATCGTCAACCTGGGGACCGAGGGCACGCTCAAGCTGCCCATCGTGGTCCGGAACATCCAGCGGGAGCAGGGCCTGCACACCATTGGGGCCATGTTCCTCGATCTGAACGACGTGGAAGAGGAGCGTATCGGAACGTACCTGGAGAGAATGCGCAGACTGACCCGCTAACCCACCGGACGCCGGCATGATAAAGAAAATTCCCATAGAAGCCCTGAAACCCGGCATGGAAGTGGTCCAGGTGCCCGGAGAGCTCTGGCAGCACCTGCCCTATCTGTACACCGACCCCGGCATCATCGAATCCGAGGCCGAGGTGGCCCGCCTCATGGAGCTGGGCTACAGGGAGGTCTTCGTGGCCACTGAGGAACCGGACGGGTTGTCCGACGAGACCCACCTGGACCGGCTCATCTCCGGCTGCGGGCTCGGCCGCGAAATGCCCGTGCGCACGCCCTTCGACCAGGCCATCTCCTCGGCCAGGGTCACCTACGAGGACGCCATGGTCCACGCCATGCAGATCGTCCAGGGCGCCAAGCTCGGGCGCAAGATGGACTACGCAACCTCGCTCAAGACGGCCAGCGCCATCGTGGAGTCGGCCGTGTCCAACCCCGACACCCTGGTCTGCCTGGCCAAGCTGTCCCAGTTCGACGACTACACCTACACCCACTGCATCAACGTGGCCGCCATCAGCGTGGTCTTCGGCGAATTCATCGGCATGTCCCGCGACGAGCTGACCCTGCTCGGCGTGGCCGGGATGATGCACGACCTGGGCAAGACCACGGTCCCGGCCCGGATCATCAACAAGCCCGGCCCCCTGACCGGCCCCGAGCGCGACGAGGTCCGTCGCCATCCCCAGTTCGGCTGCGACATCCTGCGGCACAACGGCGACATCCCGGACCGCGTCCTGCAGGCCGTCATGCACCACCACGAGCGGTACAACGGCTCGGGCTATCCCGACGGGCTGACGCGCAAGGACATCCCGGCCTTCGCCCGCATCCTCTGCCTGGCCGACGTGTACGACGCCCTGACCTCGGACCGCTGCTACAAGAACGCCATCCTGCCCAACAAGGCGCTGGGCATCATGTACGGCATGCGCGACCAGGACTTCGACCCCACCGAGGTCCAGCTGTTCATCAAGTGTCTGGGCATCTTCCCGGCGGGCAGCTTCGTGCGCCTGAACACCGGCCAGTACGCCCTGGTCTTCGAGACCAACTCGCGCGAGCCGCTGAACCCGAAGATCCGTATCGTCATGGACGAGGAAATGAAGCCCATCCATACCCGCGACGTGGACCTGACCGACCAGCCCGAAGGCGCCGGGGCCATCGAGATACTGGAGTGCGCCGACCCCTCGGCCTATCGCAAGAACCTCATGAACTACCTGACCAGGAACTGACCCGCCCCTCCGGAGACTCCCGATGCTGGACAAGAACATATGGCTTGGCGTGATCGTGCTGACGGTCCTGCTCTACGGTTTCAAGTGGTGGCTCGGACGCAGCCGGAAGGTGAAGGTCTACCGGGTCTCGCCCCAGTCCCTGAAGCGGGCCAAGGAGGTCGTGGTCGGCGTCCTGCCCCTGGTGGAGGACGGCGAGAGCTTTCCCCTGGACGAGCGGCGGCTCGTCTACTCCAAGGAAGACATCAAGAGCGCGGCCAAGATCATGGCCTATTATTTCTGGAAGAAACGGCAGCACGACGAGTTGTCCCGGGTCAAGAACTGCTTCGTGTCCCTGGCCCGGTTCCAGGACAACGGGCTGGACCTGGAGTCCCAGGAACGGCGGGCGTCCCGCGAGCGTGCCCGGCTGGAGCGCGAGCTCAACTACTACATGACCCACTCGCCCTTCAACGCCCGGCGCGGCGTCTAGGCGCTCAGTCCTCTTCCAACCCGGCCTTGCGGATCTCGGCGAAGCGCGCCTTCAACCGGCCCAGGATGTGGTCGTACCCCTCGGGCGTGTGCGGGATCAGGCAGGTGGTGCAGTCCTTGACCCCGGAGTCGAGGATCACGTAGTTGCCGCCGCACTCCTCGAAGAAGTAGAGCGGGCAGAAACAGAACAGGCAGTTGAACCGCTCCGGCCGCCTGGTCTTGTGGCAGGGAAAGTACTCGCAGTCCGTGTTGCTGAAAAACCGATGGCTGTTTTGCATGTCAACGGAACTGTACCTGCTTGACGGGCGGCTCGCAATCCTCGTCCGAGGGGAACTCGGCAAAGGGGAAGGGCCGCCGGTTGTCGTTCAGGGTGGCGTAGCGCATGATGCGGTAGCCGTATTGAGCCAGTCCGTTGCAAAACCGCCTGAGCGGCTCGCTGCGTTTTTTGGCCACGAGCAGGTAGGCGTACTGGAACAGGGTGGCCACCTCGATGATCAGGGTCAGGACCTCGAAGAAGATGAGGCAGACCAGGGTGACGATGAGGCGCTTCAGGATCTCGCCCCGGTTCACTGTGGTCGCGCGCGTTTCCGTGGACATGGGATACCCTCCGGTTGTCGTTTGCTCGTACCCAACCTACCCCATCCCGTCCGTCCTGTACAATCGCTTCCCCTTCCCTGGCCGGTTTCCCGCCCGGGCATGCCATCTTAACAGGGCCGTCACGCCGCCGTGACGCCCCCTTGCCTCCACGGCGCTACCCTGCCTCCGGCCACCCCGGAGTCCCCATGAGCATACTGCAAATCCGATACTGCGCCCGGTGCGGCGGCAAGACCTACCACCGCTTCCTGAGCCGCCTGCGCTGCCGGTTCACGCCCCAGGCCCGCTGGCTGTGCGTGTCCTGCGACAAGCGCGACCGCGAGCTGCGCCGCCGGGCGACGTCCCTCGGCCTGGACGGGGGGCTCGCCGTCGAGCCGGACCGTGCGTAACCCCCGCCGTGCGGGCCTTTCCGGGTCGGCTGCGCGCTTCCCTTTTCAAAACCTCGGTTTACCCGTAGGCTTGGGAGCGCAACCCCAACCGCAAAAGGAGCCCCATGATCGAAGACGTGAACCTGGCCGTGTACATTTCGGGCATCACCCTGTTGGCCCTGGTGGCCTACCTCTGGCTGCACGTCAGAGTGACCTCTTTCAAGGAAAGCCGCGTCCGGCGCATCAAGCATCTGCTCAAGGACCCGGAAACGCGGTCGGCCATGCCCACCGACGTGCTGTCCGACAAGGAGGAGCGGCAGGACCGGCACGACATCATCAAGGGCGTCCAGTCCCGGTTCACCATCATCCGCCGGGCGCTGACCCTGTGCGTGTTCGCGGCCTGGGCCGTGGCCCTGACCTTCCCGTTCATCGGCAAGCTGCCGAGCACCATGCTGTCCATCCTCATCGCCGTGACCACGGCCGTGGTCGGCATCGCGGCCCGGCCCCTGGTGGAGAACATGATCTCCGGCATCGTCATCAGCTTCTCCAAGCAGCTGCGCGTGGGCGACACCCTGATGATGGACGGCCAGTACGGCACGGTGGAGGACATCTCCATTACCCACACCAAGATCAAGACCTGGGACTGGAAGCGGTACGTCATCCCCAACAGCCGCATGCTCAACAAGGAGTTCGTCAACCTGACCCTGAACGACTCCCTGCTCTGGGCCTATCTCGAATTCTCGGTGTCCTACGACGCGGACCTGGAGGAGGTCAGCGACATCGCCACGCGCGTGGCCGGGCAGAGCCGGCACCACAACGCCCAGGAACCACCGCAGTTCTGGGTCATGCGCATGGACAAGGAGAGCGTGACCTGCTGGGTGGCCGCCTGGGCGGACTCTCCGGCCGAGGCCTGGAACCTCAAGAGCGACATCGCCGTCCGCCTCATCCGCGAATTCCGCGAGCGCGGCATCCCCACCCACATGAATCAGGTCCACCTGAACGGGAGTCCGGCCCCGGCCTGATCCGGGTCCCACGAACCGCGCCGCGCGACGCCCGGCCCCCGACTCTGGACATTTCGCCTATTCTCCCGCACAGTTCCGCAGACAGACGTATGATCACTCGTTGAACACAGTAACAACACAAACTCTCTCCGCGTTGCAGCCTGCAAAGGATAACGACAGCCATGCGCTTCAACAACCTGTCGGTGAAAACCCGGCTCTCCATCGGCTTTTCCCTCCTGTCCCTGATCTTCATCGGATTCGCGATCTTCCAGAACCGGGCGGTGGACGAACTGTCCGAGCTCGAGCAAACCCAGGGCAAGGCCGCCGACGAGCTGTCCGCCCTGCTCGAAATCGATTCCCGGCTGGAATCCATCAACGGCTATTTCTCCCGCGCACTGCTCCGGCAGAACGCTGCGGAAGCGGAAAAAAAGGTGGCGGACATGCGTTCGCATGCCGAGGAGGACCTCGGCCTGATCAAGACCCTGGGCGGCCAGCTGGGCATGGAGGAGAACGTGGACCAGTTCGCCAAGGCCTACAACAACCTCCTCGACCTCATGGGCAAGGACCTGCTCAACATGCTGAACGACTACGGCACCAGCCGACTGCGGCTGGCGTCCATGAGCGACCGCATGGACAAGTATTTTCAGGCGGCAATGACCCAGGTAGACGCCCTCCAGGCCAGCCTGAAGGAGCGCATCGACCGGCAGCAGGCCGAATTCCGGCAGACACGGGACGAGCTGCTGCGGACCACGGCCATCCTCACCGCCGCGTGCGTGCTGGCCTCGATCCTCCTGTCCGTGCTCATCGCCCTGGGCATCTCGCGCCCGGCCAAAAAGGCCCTGGTCTTCGCCAGGGAGATCGCCAAGGGGAATTTCCAGGCCAGGCTCGACGTCCGTCAGAAGGATGAGATCGGGCAGTTGTGCGCCTCCCTGGTCGCCGTCACCGACGCGCTCAAGGGCATGTCCGACCGGTTCGAGGAGACCGCCGAGGCCATCATGGTCGGCAAGCTGCGGACCACGGCCCCGGCCGACGGGCTCGAGGGCGAGTTCGCCCGCATTCTCGGCCGGAGCAACGAGATCGCCCAGGCCCTGGTCCGATACCTGGATACCATCCCCCTGCCGGTCATGACCGTGGACACGGATCTCAACGTCCTGTTCCTGAACGAGACCGGCCGGACCCTGGGCGGATTCGAGGACCATGACGTCTACCGCGCCCTCCGCTGCCACGACATCTTCAGGACCTCGGACTGCCGCACCGAGAACTGCGCCTGCACCACCAGCATGCGCACGGGCAAGATGGAGACCTCGGAGACCGACGCCCACCCGGGGGGCAAGGACCTGGACATCAAGTACACGGGCAAGCCCATCCTCGACGCCAAGGGGAACGTGGTCGGCGCGGTGGAGATCGTGGTGGACCAGACAGGGATCATGACTCTGCAGCGCAAGAACGCCCACCTGGCCCAGCAGGCGGCGGACATCTCCCGCATCCTGGCCGACTCGTCCTCGGCCCTCGCGGTGCAGGTGGAGCAGGCCAGCCAGGGCACCCGGGTCCAGAACGAACGGACCGCCGAGACGGCAACAGCCATGGTGGAGATGAACGCCACGGTCCTGGAAGTGGCCCGCAACGCCGGACGGGCGGCCGACAACACCAGCCAGACCCGGCTCAAGGCCGGGGAGGGCGCGGAGGTGGTCAACCACGTGGTCAAGGCCATCCGCGAGGTGCAGTCCCACGCCGACCGGCTCAAGGAGGACATGACCGGCCTGGGCAAACAGGCCGACTCCATCGGGAACATCATCGAGGTCATCTCGGACATCGCGGACCAGACCAACCTGCTGGCGCTCAACGCGGCCATCGAGGCGGCCCGCGCGGGCGAGGCGGGCCGGGGCTTCGCCGTGGTGGCCGACGAGGTCCGCAAGCTGGCCGAAAAGACCATGGCCGCCACCACCGAGGTGAACAACGCCATCCACGCCATCCAGCAGGCCAGCCGGACGAACATCGCCTCCACGGACACGGCCGCCCGCGCCGTGGGCGAGAGCACCAAGCTGGCCGACCGGGCCCTGGCCATGCTCGACGAGATCGTGGCCTACTCGGACGACTCCTCGGAACAGGTCCAGTCCATCGCCGCCGCCTCGGAACAGCAGTCCGCCTCGGCCGAGGAGATCAACCGGGCCACCGAAGACATCAGCCGGGTCTCCGTGGAGACCAGCCAATCCATGGCCAAGGCCGCCGAATCCGTGGGCGACCTGCAACGCATGGTCATCGAGCTGGACAACCTCATCCAGCAGATGGTCGCCTAGCCGCTAGAAAACAACACCCCCGCCGACAATGGCGAGGGTGTTTGTTTGCGCCATCCGGCCGACGCCCCCGCCAGCGGCAAAGCGCGGGCGGCCCGGCCGCCCCTATGCGCCCAGCCACTTGACCCACAGCTTGCGGGTTCTGGGCCCGTGGAATTCGCAGAAATAGATCTTCTGCCAGGTACCGAGCCGGATGTCCCCGCCCTCGACGATGACCATCTGGTCGCAGCCGAACAGGGAGGACTTGATGTGCGCGTCGGAATTCCCCTCGGCGTGGCGGTAATCGCCGCTGCGCGGCACCAGCTTGCACATGTTCACGAGGATGTCCCGGACCACGTCCGGATCGGCCCCTTCGTTGATGGTGACGGCCCCGGTGGTGTGCGGGCAATACAACAAGAGCGCCCCGTCGGACCATCCGTTCCCGCTGATCACGCGCCGTACGGCGGAGGTGATGTCCACCATCTCTTCGCGTTCGCGCGTCCGGATACTGAGTGTTTCCATACTGTCCGTTCCGGTTGAAGTTAATCATATCGTTCAGATAAAGAGTGCTGCCATCATGCACGAGTCGGCGACGGCGGACAACCTCGCCAAAGGAAGCTTGTCTTCCGGTGCCGGGTCTGTGCACAATGAAGCCTGGGACGCCGTTGCCCTGAACATTTATACTGAGTCATTGCATGAAACGTACATTGGTTTTGATCGCGCTCCTTGTGTTTCTGACCGGCCCGGCGAGACCGGCATCCGCGGAACGCCTCGTCACGGTAGCCTTCCCTCTTTTTGCGCCGTATCGGACACTGGAAAATGGCCGACCCGCCGGGCTCGTGGTGGCCTTGCTGGACGATGTCGCGAAGCGGATGGGATTCAAGGTCAAATTTGTGGAAGTGAGTTTTCATCGGGCAATGTACATGCTCGACAATGGCGACGTGGACATCATGCCGGGCTTGTTCAAGCGAAAGGACAGGGAAGAGCGGTATCTTTATGTCGAGACGCCGTACCGTTACGAAAGAACGAGCTTTTTTGTCCTGAGAGACGGCCCGAGGATCGATTCGTACGACGACCTGCGCGGGCTGACCATAGGGACCTTGGAAGAGGTGAAATATTTCGATCGGTTTGACAATGACGATACGCTGACCAAGAAACCGGTTCTTTCCGACATGCTCAATATCAGGAAGCTCCTGGAGGGACGCATCGACTGTTTCGCCATGGCCGGAGAGGTCGCCAAACAGAAGATCGTCATGGCCGGGGCCGAAAAGAGCATCGTCCAGGCCGCCTTCCGGCCCGCCCAAAAGGATGGCGTTTATCTGGTCTTCTCTCGCCGCTCCCCCAACAAGGACCTGGTGGAAAAACTGAATGAAACGCTTTCCGCCATGGAAAAGGAGGGAGAATTGAGCAGGCTCTACCAACGGTATTTCGGGTATTAGGCGCCGATCGTCTTGATCGCCACACCGGCGGCATGCGTCGGACCAGCCGTTCCCGGCAAGGCCCGGCGGGCGCGGCCCCAACGGTTTCGTCCTACTCCGCCGGGGGCAGGGCCACGTCGGCGATGATCGGGCGATGGTCCGAATAGATATCCGGACCGACCATGAAATCCCGAGGCGTCGCGCCGTTGCGGGTCACAACGTGGTCGATGGACAGCGGCACGGGGATGCCCCGGTACTCGTCGTAAAAGGTCCAGCCGTAGCCGCTCGCCGTTTCTTCGAAGACATCGTGGAACCCGCCCCAGGCCTCCCTGAAAATCCGGCTCTGCCGGGGCATGTTGAAGTCCCCGGCAACCACTACCGGCAGGTGAGAGAATTCCACCAGGGACGCCACCAGCATGGAGGCATGCTCGCGCCCCGAGGTCTCGCCCTTGAGCATGGCCGCCTTGGCCGGGTCCACGCCCACGTCTCGGCTGATGACGTTCTGCAGGCCGTACCGGGCGCTGGGGAGATGCACCGCGCAAAAGAGGAACTTGCCCTGCGGCGCGTCGACCACCGCGCTCAGCCCGCTCAACCGCTTGTTCAGATGCGGCGGGTGGGCGGCCCAAACGGCCTTGCCCCGCTCAAGAGGGTATCGGGAATAGATGGCCACCCCGTGTTCCCTGTAGGCGTGCCACCCCGGGAGGATGGGCAGGGCGAACCACTTGGGCAGCTCCTGCAGGGCCACCACATCGACGCTCAGGTTCGTGATCAGCGCGGCGAGGGCATCCCGGTTGATATGCCCGTCCTTGGTATTGCAGGACAACACCCGTATGCTCGCTCCTGGCGCGGCCGAGGGGGAGCCGAGGACCACGTTCCAGCCGAGAAGCGGCCACAGAAAGACGACCAGGGACAAGCCCAGGGGAAGAAGCAGGAACCGCCTGCGGAACAAGGCCAGGGGGATGAGCGCGACCAGCGGCAGCCCCAGCATCCACCGGGGCCCGAAGAGCAGCAGGGTGGCCGGCCACCAGCGGTCGCCCAGCGCCCACATCAGGAGGGTGGCCGCAACGATGCAAACCAGATAGAGCCAGACCAGTGACGAAAGGATGGGCTTGGATGTCTGCATGAGTCCGGGGGGGGATTCAGCGGTCGCCTGTCGCATGTTCTCGGGACATGCCCGACCTATAGCGCACCGCACATCCGGGAGACAACCCCCATTCCCGTCAGGCGCGGTACATATGCCGGAAATCCTTGTCGTACAGCAGCGAACGGGCCTTGCCCGCGTCCTCGCGCCCCTGTCCGGGCAGGACCAGGAACACGGTCTGGCGGGTGAAGCCGTTTTCGCGCGCCGCACGCGCCAGCTCAGCCAGTTCGGTCTCCACGACCTTCTCCTCGGGCCAGCCCACCCGGTAGGCCATGACCACCAGGGTCGAAGCGGCCAGGCCGCCCGCCAACAGCTCCCGCTGCACGCCCTCGGGGTCGCCCGCCGACAGATAGATGCACATGGCCGAGCCGTGGGCCGCCAACTTGCGCAGCCCCTCGCCCTCGGGCACCGGCGTCTTGCCTTCCAGCCGGGTGAAAATCAGCGTCTGGGTCACCTCGGGCACGGTGTACGACCGCCTGGCCGCAGCCGCGGCCGCGAACCCGGCGGTCACGCCCGGCACCACCGCATACGTGATCCCGGCCGCGTCCAGCAGGGCCATCTGCTCGCGGACGGCCCCGTACAGCGACGGGTCGCCGGTGTGCACGCGGGCGACCATCCCGCCCGAGGCCACGGTCTCGGCCATGAGCGCGTGGGTCTCCTCCAGGCTCATGGGCGCGGAGTCGGCCACCTGCGCCCCGTCCCTGGCCCCGGCCACCACCTCGGCGGGCACCAGGGACCCGGCGTAGAGCACCAGGTCCGCCTCGCCGATGAGCCGCCGTCCCTTAACCGTCAACAGCTCCGGGTCGCCCGGTCCGGCCCCGATGAAATACACGTCCGCCATCACAGCACCTTGCGCATGAAGTCAGGGTTGATCCGCAGTCCGTTGACCGCGATGAGGGCGCACGCCTCGGCGTCCGAGGCCGCGTTGTGGTGGTTCAGTTCGATGCCCAGGTGCGCGCACACGCTCGGCAGCTTGTTCGAGGCCAGCTCCCACGTCTTGCGGGCCAGCTGCACCGTGCACAAAAACGGCTGCTCCGGCGCGGTCCGGCCCGATTCGCGGCAGCAGGTGTGCAGCACCGACTTGTCGAAGGCCGCATTGTGCGCCACCAGGAAGTCCGCGCCCTGGAAATAGACCTCCAACTCGGGCCACAAATCCCCGAAGCTCGGCTCGTCGCACACGTCCGACCAGTGGATGCCGTGCACGCGCACGCAAAAAGGATTGAACTTGGCCCTGGGCGGGCGGATCAAACGGTAGTCCCGGGCCACGATCTCGCCCCGTTCCACCACCACGATACCCAACGCGCACGCCGAATCCCGCTTCGGGTCCGCCGTCTCGAAATCAATCGCCACAAACCGCACGTCGTCCAATGTGGGCATAGGGAGCCTCCGGCGGCCGGGGGAAGGGGAGGGAAAACCCTTTGAAAAGGGTTCTT
>NZ_JBGLYH010000032.1:0-44628 GCF_041414475.1 Pseudodesulfovibrio karagichevae | reverse complement strand
GGGTCCGGGGGAAGGGGAGAAGGAAAGCCCTTTTCAAAGGGTTTCCTTCTCCCCTTCCCCCGGCCGCCGGAGGCCCCTCCCCCATCCCTTGCCTCAAGGGCTGAAGACGGGTAAGGAGAGGGCCGCGCCGGAGGTTGTGTCCGGCAATCTTTTTTTTCGGGAGTTTCCATGTCGCTGAGTATAGGTATTGTCGGGCTGCCCAATGTGGGCAAGTCCACGTTGTTCAACGCGCTGACCAAGGCCCAGAACGCCGAGAGCGCGAACTATGCGTTTTGCACCATCGAGCCGAACAAGGCGGTGGTGCCGGTGCCGGACGTCCGGCTGGACGAGCTGGCCGTTCTGGTCAAGCCGCAGCGGGTGCTGAATTCCACCGTGGACTTCGTGGACATCGCGGGCCTGGTGGCGGGCGCGAGCAAGGGCGAAGGCTTGGGCAACAAGTTCCTGGCCAACATCCGCGAGACCCAGGCCATCCTGCACGTGGTCCGCTGCTTCGACGATGACGACGTCATCCACGTGGCCAACTCCGTGGATCCGCTGCGGGACATCGAGATCATCGAGACCGAGCTGATCCTGGCCGACGTGCAGGTGCTCGAAAACCGCATCGAGCGCATGGAAAAGATGCTCAAGGGCGACAAGACCCTGGCCCCGAAGATCGACGCCGCCAAGCAGCTCATGGCCCACCTGGACCAGGGACTGCCTGCGGCCACCTTCGAGAGCGATGCCAAGGCCCTGCCCGAACTGCTCAGGGAGCTGCGGCTGATCACCGCCAAGAACGTCATCTACTGCGCCAACGTGGACGAGGACGGGCTGACCGGGGACAACGACTACATCCGCTCCGTGCGCGGCCTGGCCGAGGAGCGCGGCGCGGAGTTCGTCAAGATTTCTGCTCGGATGGAAGAGGAGCTCGTGGGGCTGGAGGACGAGGACTACCGGGAATTCCTGGAATCCTACGGCATCACCGAGTCCGGCCTGGACCAGATCATCCGCA
Organism: Pseudodesulfovibrio karagichevae; assembly: GCF_041414475.1. NCBI lineage: Bacteria > Pseudomonadati > Thermodesulfobacteriota > Desulfovibrionia > Desulfovibrionales > Desulfovibrionaceae > Pseudodesulfovibrio > Pseudodesulfovibrio karagichevae. Next base: position 43,640 of record NZ_JBGLYH010000032.1, on the reverse strand, counting down.
CCGGGTTCCACACCCTCGGGCTGATCAGCTATTTCACCGCCGGTGAAAAGGAGGTCCGCGCCTGGACCATCCACAACGGCGACAAGGCCCCGCGTGCGGCGGGCGTCATCCACACCGACTTCGAACGCGGTTTCATCCGCGCCGAGGTCATCTCCTACGACAACTTCGTCAAGCATGGCTCCGAAGCCAAGTGCCGCAGCGAAGGCGTGCTCCGCGTCGAAGGCAAGGAGTACGTCATGAAGGACGGCGACGTGGTCCACTTCCTGTTCAACGTCTAGTTGGACGGGGAGGCGGAAAGGACGGAAAGGTGGGAGGGGAAGCCGCCAGCGGCGGCGATGTCGGGTGACTTCGCCCCCGGCGGCTAAAGGGGCAGGCCCCCCTTTGGAATCCCTGGGTCGCCTTCGGCGAAGGCCGGGTGCCCGGAGAGCTTGTCGGAGCACGGCTCGGCGGTGTCCCAAAGTGTTCGCGCCGGACATCTGCGGCGCGCGGTCAGCTGCCCGGCGCGACCCCTCCGGGACGGTTGCCCACGCCGCCTGAAAGGGCGAGGGTCAGGCCAGGCCGTCAGGGCGGCGTGCTGAAGCTCCAGTAAAAAACGATTTCCCGCGCTCCCTCCGCGAAGCGGCATAAAAAGTTTAGGGAGGAAGAGGGGATGGGGGTCCGGGAGAAGGGGAGAAGGAAACCCTTTTCAAAGGGTTTCCTTCTCCCCTTCCCCCGGCCGCCGGAGGCAAAAAAAAGCGGGCGCTCCGTCAGGAGCGCCCGCTTTTTCATTGTCGTTTGTTCGTCTAGTCGTCGAAGTTGCCGTGGGGGCCCTTGTCGGTGTTGATGGCGGCAGCCTGGGCCTTGATTTTTTCTTCGGTCCACTGGGCGGGGTCTTCGAACTGTTCGGCCTTGGGGCCGAGGTCGTAGGAGCCGGCTTCGAGGATGAGGTCGCAGGCGATGGGCGCGGTGTCCTTGGCGTTGAACACGTTGACCAGCAGGTCGTGGACGAAGTCCTGGACGGCCCCGGCCATGCGGTCGCGCACGGACTCGCTCTGCCCGAGCCAGCGGCGCTCGAAGACGAGGTTGAGTTTCTTGTAGTTGCCGCCCTTGATGCCGTTGGCGTCGGCGTAGGCGACCATCTCGTCCCAGAGGGCGTCTTCCACGCCCTGCCCCGGGACCTTGGCGAACTTGTCGCCGTCCATGATGGCGTTGCCGAAGTCATTGACCTTGACGCCCCAGGAGATCATCTGCAGGGCGGTGGCCACGTTGGCCTTGGTGGTAGCGGTCTTGGCGGCGATTTCGCGCAGGCGCGCGGAGTCGTTGCCCGAGGTGCCGTGCTGTGCGCCGGAGGTGCCGTAGGGCTTCAGCGCCTCGTGGATTTCGGCGGTCAGGTCCACCTGGATGCCTTCGCCCGAGGCCTCGATGCCGTGGGTGGTGCCGTTGTTCAGGGCGATCCAGTCCGGGCACAGGTTGTGGGCGTTGAGGCCCTGAATGAGGTACTTGGCCTCAACCGGGCTGGACAGGCCGAACTCGCCCTTGATCTCGCCGATCTCGGTCTCGTAGCCGGCCCAGGTCGGGATGGTCGAGGACACGGCCAGGTTGCCGAGCAGGTTGAGGTCGTCGGTCATGTGCGAGGCGTCGATGGCGATGGAGGTCACGCCCGAGTCGAACACGGACGGGATTTCGGCCTTGGCCACGGGCACGTCGTCCCATTTCTTCATGAAGTAATGGTCGGCGTGCACGGCGACCGGCACGGTGATGCCGAGCTTGTTGCACAGGTAGTCCACGCGGCGGGCCACGTTCCACAGGGTGGTCGGGCAGTAGGTGGACTCGGAGCGCGCGATCTCGATGATGATGGCGGCGTTGGCCTGTTGGGCGGCCTTGAGCGCGCCTTCGATGACGAAGATGTTCCGGCCGTTGGCCGCGATGGTCATGCAGTGGCCCTTGGCCCGCATGGCCCGGTCCACCACCTTGCCGCTGACGATGAGCGCCTGCGAGTGGGGGAAATTCTTGACGACGTTCGGCGGACGGCCAACGGCGAGTGCTTTTTTGAATGTATCCTGGGACATGCCCTTCCTCCTTGAAGCGTTTGATTGCTTGAGACAGTAAAAACCAATCGATGGGCAAAGTCAAAATGAAAGGGGTCGATGGACGGCCTGATCTTCAAGGATCACTGCCCGGGGCATGGCGTGCACGCTCCGGGCAGTGTGTCGGGCGCGGCCGCTCACATGGTCGCTTCCTGCTCATGGACGCGGTGCGGTTTGATGCCCTGCTTGGAGGCGGGCTGCTGCCCGTCGACCGGGCTGAGCGTGTAGCCCAGCTCACGGGCCATGAATTCGAGGACCGAGATGTTGTGGGTCGCCTTGACGATCTCGAACATGGTTTCGGCCCCCAGTTTGGCGTGGGCGTCAAAGGGATTGAGTTCCCGAAGCAGTGTCGAATACGGCTTCTTGATCACCCGGGACACCTCCTTAGCCGGGATGTGTCCTTCCAGAACGATGTCCTGCATTTTCTTGGTCAGATTCTTCTCGAACATGTTTACCCCCCACATGTTGGATATTCTGCCTAGTAAGGGAAGTTAGCGCGTTTTTTCCTTTTTCGTCAACGGAATTCAAAAGAAGAGCGCAAGAAAAGGACCGAACCCGTTTCCAGGGCGGCATCGGGTGGGAAAAAAGGGGTGTTTTCCCGAGTTCTTGGCAAGAATCATACCCGACGAGGGTGGATTCACTCCCGGGGTGGGATCACGGGGTGCACTTGCCCATGAACTGCATGGCCAGCATGGTGATGTCGTCGGACTGCTCCGCGCCGCGGGCGAAGACGCGGATGGCCTCGCCCACGTCCTTGACCAGCTTGGGGGCGAAGGGCTCGTTCTCGCCGGAGAGCATGGACATGAGGCGGTCCTCGCCGAACAGGGCGCCGTCCGGGTCCATGGCCTCGGTCACGCCGTCGGTGTAGAGGAACAGCAGGTCGCCCGGCTTCAGGGTCATGGTCTTGGTGGAGTACCGCATGTCCTCCATGATGCCCGCCACGGGCTCGCCGAAGGGCGGTATCCACTCGGGCCTGCCGCCGCAGGGCAGGAACACGGGCGGGTTGTGGCCCGCGTTGGCGTAGCGGGTTTCGCCGGTCTCGATGTCCATGATGGCCAGGAACAGGGTCACGAACATGCACGACTCGTTTTCCGAGGACAGGTCCGCGTTGACCCGGGTGAGGATGTCGCCGGGGTCCAGGTCGCGTTCGGACACGACCTTGAGCAGGGTCTTGGTTACGGCCATGAAGAAGGCGGCGGGCACGCCCTTGCCGGACACGTCGCCCACCAGGAAGCAGAAGTGGGTCTCGTCCACGAAGAAGAAGTCGTACAGGTCGCCGCCCACCTCCTTGGCGGGCTCGATGGAGGCGAAGACCTCGAACTCGCGGCGGTCCGGGAAGGCCGGGAAGAGCTTGGGCAGGATGCCCATCTGGATCTCGCGGGCGATGCGCAGTTCGGACTCGATGCGCTCCTTGGCCGCCGTGGTGGAGGTCAGGTCGCGGATGAACTCCTTGAGGGAGGTCTTCATGTACCTGAAGGATTCGGCCAGGTCGCCGACCTCGTCGTTGGCTCGGATTTCGGGCAGCGTCAGGTCCAGGTTGCCCGAGGCGATCTCGCGGGCGGACGCGGACAGTTCGCACAGGGGGCGGGTGATGCGCCGGGCGATGCCCACGGTGACCAGAACCAGGAGCACGAAGCCGACCGCGCCGATGATCAGCATGGACCGGGACAGGTGGTAGACGTCGGCCAGCATCTCGTCGCGGGGGAAGACCACGCCGAGCGTCCAGCCCCCGTACTTGAGCCCGTCGCTGAACATGTAGCTGTCCTTGGGCGAGAGGAGCGTGCCCACCAGCATGAAGGCGGCCTCGCCCGAGAGCATGCGCTGGCCCAGTTCGCGCAGTTCCCTGGAGCCGCGCTCCTCGGCCAGGGAGAAGATGGTCTGGTTCATGACCAGGTTCTTGTCCGGGTGGGTGATGAAGGTGCCGTGCCGGGACAGGAGGAAGGCGAAGCCCGAGTCGTACAGGCGGATGGAGTTGACCAGGTCCTGGAGCCAGCTGAGCGAGACGTCCGCCGTGACCACGCCCGCGAACACGGGCTTGCCGTCCACCGTGCGGTAAAAGGGCACGGAGTACGTGGCCATGGGCACGCCGCCGCCCCCTTCGTCGAAGTACGGCTCGGTCCATGTGCTGCGGCCCAGTTCCTTGGGAATCTGGTACCAGTCCATGTAGAAATAGCGGTACTTGGCGTCGCCGAGCATGGTGAAGCCGATGCGCCCGCCCGAGCGGAAGTAGTAGGGCGCGAAATAGAGCTTGTCGGGTTGCAGGAAGTACGGCTCGAAGGCGATGGCCATGCCGTAGATCTCCGGGTTGTTGGCCAGCACCCGCCGGTTCATGTCGAGGATTTCCCGCTTGGTCAGGGTGGCGTCTTCCAGGGAGAAGGCGACGTTCTCGGCCACCTTCTGCACCCCGGACAGGACCGAGTCGATGCGCCCGGCGGTTCCGGCCACGAGCAGGCGGGAGTTGTCCTCGGCCTGGCGCAGGATGATGTCGCGCGACGAGACGTAGTTGTAGGCCACGATGGCGGCCACGATGACGAAGGCGCAGGACAGGATCAGAAAGGTCAGCTTGAAGGCGATGGGGTAGCGTTTCATCGGGCCATCCCCTTGTAGAAGTCGTCGTAGCTCGGGGTGGATTCCATGAACCCGGTGTCGGTCAGGGCCCAGGCCACCCGTTCGAAGTCCTCCCGGCGGAGCACGCCCATGGCCCCGTCGTCGGCCATGGTCACGTCCTCCATGCGGTCGAGCATCCAGCGCTGGTGCGCCCGGCCGGCCGGGACCTTGGCCGCTTCCATGCGCTTGAGGACGATGTCCAGGGTCTCGTCCTTGTGCGCGAAGGCGTAGCGCCACCCCTTGAGGGTGGCCCGCATCAGCCTGGCGCACAGTTCGGGACGCTCCTGGGCGGTCTTGGCCAGGCAGTAGATGCCGTCCTCGGGGAAATTCAGGCCCGCGTCGTTGAAGAACAGGGGCTGGAGGTCGGATTCGTCCAGGCCGTAGGTCAGCAGGGTGTGGTACTCGTTGTACCACATGGCCGAGCATGCGGCCACGCCGCCGCGCATGAACAGGTCGAGCGACGAGGTCTGCGGGACCACGGTGACGGTGATCCCCTGGCGGCGGAACAGGGCCCGCGCCTGGATTTGGAATTCGTTGGCCCACAGCCCGACCTTCTTGCCGTCCAGGTCCTGGAAGGTCCGAATTCCCGAGGATTTCTTGGCGATGAGCATGAGCGCCGAGTGCTGGACGATCTGGCCGATGTTGACCAGGGGCACGGTCTCGCCGCGTTGCAGCCCGGTGGTCAGGAACAGGGTGGCGAAGTCCGCCCTGCCGTCCTCCAGGTATTCGCTGGCCAGGATGTCCGGGCCGCCGGGCAGGATGGCCAGGTCGATGCCTTCCTCCGCGTAGAAGCCCTTGTCCTTGGCCACGAAGTAGCCCGCGAACTGGGCCTGGGGCAGCCATTGCAGGACGAGGGACGCCTTTTCCAGGTCCTGCGCCAGGGCCCGGGCGGGCGCCAGGGCGAGCAGGCAGGCCGCGAGCAGGGCGAGAGGGAAGAGGAACGGGACGGGCGATGGGAGTGAGGTGGTGCGCATGGCTAGTTGCCCTTGGCGTTGTTGAATTCACGGAGCTTGTCCTTCCACAGGTCGGTGTCGGACCGGCCTTTCCAGGCCAGCTCCGGGTCCACCTGGACGATGAGCATGCCCTGCGTGAGCGCGTGCGTCATGTAGCCCAGGGCCGACAGCTTCCTTATGGAACCGAGCAGCATGGCCGGGGCGATGCCGGAGTCGTTGCCGAGCCGGGCCATGTCGAGGACCACGGAATTGTGGAGCCTGATGTTGGCCAGCAGGAAGCTGATCACGCGCCGGTCGACATTGTCCAGCCGCCGGTCGGCGGCAAGTCTGAGGAGCATGGCCTGGTCGCTGGCCACGGTTCGGTCGGCCTCGGCCGCCGGGCGGACCAGGGTGGTATCGTCGGCGATGGCTTTGATGCCGCCGGCCAGGAACCCGTAGTCGAAGTAGTCATAGGCCTTGAGGAAGTATTGCAGCCAGAGGACCTGCTTGCCCTCGGCGTCGAAGAAGAGCAGCCGCTTTTCGGTCCAGATGCGCGAGGTGACCAGGTCGAGCAGCGGGTCCAGGGGGATGGTCCGGACGGCGGCCAGGCGGGGGACCACGCCCCGTTGGAACGGGTCGCGGATGTCGATGACCAGGGTGTTCGGCTTCTTCGCCTCGCGCTCGAACTCCTCGAAGGACAGCAGCCTGCGGTCCAGGGCTTTTGGGGAGATGACCCGTTCCTTGCGGGCCGGGGTCTCGCCCATGAGAGTGGCCCGGTCCGGGGCCGCGGTGACCCAGTCGAAGATGCCGGCGTCATAGGCGTAGACGTGGGCGAACCCCAGGGATCGGGCGAGCTGCGCCGCCTGGTAGCTCTTGGCGCAGGCGCGGTCGTTGCAGTAGAAGACCAGCGGCTCCGGGGCGGACTTGGGGCGCAGGGCCTCGAGCCTGCGGGCGAAGTCGCTCTTGCCCGGCTGCACGAGCACGGCCTTGTTGATGTGGGCCACCTCGTATTCCAGGCGGGAGCGGATGTCCACGATCACGGCGGTGTCGTAGTCGGCCAGGAGCTGCGCGGTGGTGATGACCGGCACCTCCGGGTAGTAGGCCCGCAGGGGGAAGTCCCCGGCCCGAGCCGGGAGGGCCGGGAGCGCGAGGACGGCGCACAGGAGCGCCAGGCCGAGGACCGACGGTGCGCGCGTCATGCGCCTTTCTCGAGATCCGCCATGGCCCTGGCGAGGAAGCGGGCGAACAGGATGCCCAGGGTCTCGGTGGACGACTCCAGCCGGTGGCCGTCGTCGAGCACGTGCAGGGTGGCCTTGTGGGTCCGGGCGAAGCGGAGGGCGTTGTCTACCGGAACCACGTCGTCGTTCCAGCCGTGGACCACGGTGACGCGGCCGGGCAGGCCGGGGAAGATGTGCACCGCGTAGCCGGGGAGATAGAAGGCCGGGGCCAGGAGGAAGATGGCCGGGACCTTCGCCCGCATGGACGCGGCGGCGGCCACGTAGCCGCCCATGCTGGACCCGGCCAGGATGGCGGGCCGGTCGTCCTCGGCCAGGGTGGACAACAGGCGCTCCACCCGCTCGTCGGGGTCGGCGAGGTCGCTGAAATCAGGGCCTTCCATGGTCAGGCCGAACTCCCCGGCGACGTCGGCCAGGGCCAGACTCTTGGTCCCCCAGGGTTGGCTCAGGGAGCCGTGACACCACAACAGACGGCAATCAGGCATGATCGTTTCCTTTCGGCCGGGCCGAACGGCCTGCGGCCAGTTTGCGGAGGGTCTCGAACAGAGTGCTTTTCTTGACCGGCTTGGGCAGGTGGGAGTCCGCTCCCGCCCTGAGGCAGCGCCGGGCGTCCTCGTCCATGGCGAAGGCGGTCATGGCCACCACGGGCACCGGGTCGAGGCCGTGTTCCCGTTCCCATTCGCGGATGATCCGGGTGGCCTCGAAACCGTCCATGACCGGCATCTGGATGTCCATGAGTACCAGGTCCCAGCCGCCCTTTTTGAAGAGTTCCACGCCGGCCGCGCCGTCCTCGGCCACGGTCATGGTGCAGGGCGTGGACTGGAGGTAGGTCTGGGTCACGAAGGCGTTGTACCGGGAGTCCTCGAACATGAGGATGTTCAGGGGCGGCAGGGGGTCTTCGTCGGCGGGCGGATTGTCCGCGGGAGGCAGGGCGGTTTCGGACCCGGCGGCGGTGCCGAACCGGGCCGTGAAATGGAAGATGCTGCCCTTGCCCGGCGTGGATTCCGCCCAGATGCGCCCGCCCATCATGTGGACCAGCTCCTTGCTGATGGCCAGTCCCAGGCCGGTGCCGCCGAACTGGCGGGTGGTGGAGCTGTCCGCCTGGGTGAAGGCGTCGAAGATGGCCCCGAGCTTGTCGCCGGACACGCCCACGCCGGTGTCGGTGATGGAGAAGTGGAGCAGGGCGGTCTCGCCGTCGTCCGAGGCCAGGTCCACGTTCAGGGCCACCGAGCCCTTGTCCGTGAACTTGATGGCGTTGCCCAGCAGGTTGAAGAGAATCTGGCGCAGCCGGGTGGGGTCGCCGTTGATCCTGGGCGGGACCTCCGGGGCGGAGGCGCAGCTCAGGCCGAGGCCCTTTTTCGAGGCCTTGCCCTGGATCACGCCGCAGGTCCGGTCGAGGATGTCGGACAGCTGGAACCAGGTCTTTTCCAGGGTCAGGTGCCCGGCCTCGATCTTGGACAGGTCCAGGATGTCGTCGAGGATTTCGAGCAGGTTCTCGCCCGCAGTGCGGAAGACGTCCACGTAGCGCGCCTGGTCCCGGGACAGCTCGGTCTCCCAGAGGATGTCCGCCATGCCCAGGATGGCGTTCATGGGGGTGCGGATCTCGTGGCTCATGGAGGCCAGGAAGCTGCTCTTGGCCGCGTTGGCCCTCTCGGCGGCCTTCTTGGCCCGGCGGACCTGCTCCAGGGCGCCGTTCAGGGATTCGTTCTTGCGGTTGAGCTCCTCGGTGCGCTCCTTGACCTTGCTCTCCAGCTGGTTCTGGTGGTTCTGGAGCTTGGCGTTGGCCTCCTGCAGGTCGTGGATCAGGTGGCGCACGGACTGGCGCATGTCGTCGATGGCCCGGGCCAGACTGCCCAGCTCGTTGGAGGCCGAAGTGTCGATGGGCGCGTCCAGGTTGCCGTCGGCGATGGTCGTGGCCGACTCCTCCAGGTCCATGAGCGGGGCCAGGAAGTGCTTGCGCATGTAGCGGACCGCGGCCAGGGTCAGGGTCAGGATCAAGGCCAGGGCCATGGCCAGCGTCAGGCCCACGTACATGGCCATCTCCTGGACATATCCTTCGGTGGTCATGGCCAGGTTGAAGGAGCCGATCCAGTCGCCGTACTTGCGGATCTCCACGGACTTGGTGAAGAACCGCCGGTCCTTGGTGAAATAGTCGAAATCGTGGCCGGCGAAGCGCGGGCGGCTCTTGGCGGCCATGACCTCGCGGCCGGTGACCACCTGGGCGAAGGCCACGCTGTCGTCCTGGAGCACGGCGTCGATGAAGTCGCGGGCCGAGGCGTAGTCCACCTGCCAGACCGCGCTGGCCAGGCTGGTCCGGGCCAGGTGGGCGATGCTGTCGGCGCGTTCGGACAGCCGGACGTGCAGACGGTAGGCGTTGAACAGGATCAGGGCGCAGGAAAAGACGAGGACGATGGCCGAAATGAAGGCCAGCTGGGCCAGCTTGGCCCGGCGGCTGAGAGAGTCGGCCCTGGGCGGCCTGGCTCCGTTGTGTGTGGTCATGTGTCGCTCGTCGTCCCCGGGTTAATAAATACCTTGGTATTTCTAAGCCGAACGGGCGACATTGGCAAGGCATCCGGCGGGATTCCCCGGCGCTTTCACGAGGCGAAAAAAAAGGCCGGGCGCGAGGCCCGGCCGAAAATCGGTTCCTGGAATCGGCTAGGCGTTGCCGGTCTCCAGGCTGAAGCCCATCTCGGAGGCCATGAACTGGAGCGGGCGGATGTCGTGGGTGACCTTCATGATTTCGAGCAGGGTCTCCGCTCCCAGCTTGGCGCTGGCGTCAAAGGGGTTGATTTCGCGCATCAGGGTCGAATACGGCTTGTTGATCTTCTGTGCGACGACCTTGGCCTGAATGCCGCTGTCGAGAATGCAGTCCTGAACCACCTTGGTTACGTTCTTTTCAAACATCATGCCCTCCCGCAGAGTTTGTTGGTTACTGGCGAAACGCTATGGACGATAAAGCAACCGGCGTGCCAAAGTCGGATTATTTTCATTATAATATGCTATTTCTGCTGGTTATAAAAACTCTCAAAAAATAGGTTTGTGCGTATGCATGTCGCACTGCTGTCGCATGTGTCGCGTGTTGCGACAGTGTGCAACATGTATGTCGCACATGCGACATTTCGTACGACGCAAAAAAAGGGAGCCGCTTGCGCGGCTCCCTGATACCCGGCTAGGCCGGGGTGTCCGAAACGTATCTGTCAGGCTGTCAGGTGTGGGTTGCGGTCCATTTCTGTGCGCCTTAGGAGGTGGTGATCCGTTCGGGACTAAGGGTGCTGTGTTTTTGCCCAGTCTTGGGACCAGGACTTGTAGGAATCGATGTAGTTCAGCCAGGCACGGCTGCCCAGGATGATTTCCACTATTCTGGAGGCGGTAAGATTCTTGAACATGTTCATTACCTCTCTCGTTGAAAACTCGTTGCCGATTCCGTCTTATTGCGCCAGGGGCAGGCCGTTGTATTGTCTGCGTTCGCCCGCCTGGTCGGCGTCTATGGTGATGCTGCGTTCCACGTGGTTGATGGTCTCGGCAAACAGTCCGGTCGACTCGTAGGGCGACAGGAGGCTCGTACGGACGGAGCCGACGATGTTGCCGTAGATGATCAACGCGGTCTGTTCCAGGGGCAGGGAGCGGATGGTTCCGTCCTCGATGCCCAGGGCGACGCAGCGTTTCAGTTCGTCAATGAAGATGCTGAACTTCTCCATCACCTTGGCGCCGTCCACACCGGGCTCCATGTGGCTGAAGGGGGAACAGCGCAGCAGGACGGGGAAACCGGCCCGGTGCTCTTCGGTGAAGGCGAAATACGCGGTCATGTAGGCCCGGATGGACTCCATGCCGTTTCTGGCCTTGGCCGTCGCCTCGCTCAGGCGGAGGATCAGCCGGTCGGCCATGTCGAACCCGGCGGCCAGGAACAGCTCCTGCTTGCTGCCGAAGTAGTGGGAAACCAGACCGAAGGAGACGTCTGCGCGTCCGGCCACGTCCTTGACGGTGGCGGCGTGGAACCCCAGTTGCCCGAAGGCTTCCTGGGCTGCGCGGAGTATGGCTTCCTTCTTGGTCATCGCGTTGTTTCCCTTGTATCGATTGATTGTGCAATCAGCCGTTGAGGAAGGTATAGATTGATTGAGCAATCAGTGTCAAGCGGGAAATGTGTTATTTTTGAGAGCGAGGGGGGCGGGCAACAAAAAAGGCCGCGCAAGGCGGCCTTTTTATTGATGATTCGCGTAAGCGGGCTAGTCGGTCTTTTTCTGGATCTTGGCCCAGGTGTCGCGCAGGGTGGCGGTCCGGTTGAAGACCATGGCCTGCCCCGGCTTGTGGTCGCGCAGGTCCGCGCAGTAGTAGCCCGTGCGCTCGAACTGGAAGTTGGCGCCGGGAGCCATGTCGGCCATGGCCGGTTCCACCTTGCAGCCGGGCAGGACGGTCAGGGAGTCCGGGTCCACGTAGTCGGTGAAGGTCTTGCCCTCGTCCACGGCGTTGGGGTTTTCCCGGGTGAACAGGGAGCCGTAGTTGCGCACCTCGGCGTCGATGGCGTGCCTGGCCGAGACCCAGTGCAGGGTGCCCTTGACCTTGCGGCCGCCTTCCAGCCAGCCGCCCTTGGACTCGGGATCAAAGGTGGCGCGGATCAAGGTGACCTTGCCGTCCGCGTCCTTTTCGTAGCCGGTGCACTTGACGTAGTACGCGCCGCGCAGCCGCACCTCGCGGTCCGGGCCCAGGCGGAAGAACTTCTTGGGCGGCTCCTCCATGAAGTCGTCGCGCTCTATCCAGAGCTCACGGGTGAAGGGCACCTTGCGCGAGCCGTAGGATTCGTCCTCGGGGTTCAGCGCGATCTCGAAGACGTCCTCCCGGTCCTCGGGGTAGTTCTCGATGACCAGCTTGACCGGGTCCATGATGCCCATGTAGCGCGGGGCGCGTTTGTTCAGGTCCTCGCGCAGGCAGGCCTCGAGCAGGGCGTACTCGACCATGGAGTCCGCCTTGGCCACGCCGATCCGTTCGCAGAAGTCCCGGATGGACTCGGGCGTGAAGCCGCGCCGCCGGAAGCCGGAGATGGTCGGCATGCGCGGGTCGTCCCAGCCGTTCACGAACCCTTCCTTGACCAGCTGGATGAGCTTGCGCTTGGAGAGCACGGTGCCGGTGATGTTCAGCCGGGCGAACTCGTACTGCCGGGGGCGGTCGGTGAAGCCGGGGAGCGCGGCCAGTTCATTATATATGGGCGCGTTCTCGCCGAACAGCTCGGGCTGCTTCAGGCCCTCCATGAGGGTGTCCACGCACCAGTCGTACAGGGGGCGGTTGTTCTCGAACTCCAGGGTGCAGATGGAGTGCGTGACGCCCTCGATGGCGTCGGACAGCCCGTGGGTGAAGTCGTACATGGGGTAGATGCACCAGGCGCCGCCGGTCCGGTGGTGATCGGCGTGCTTGATGCGGTACAGGGCCGGGTCGCGGAGCATGACGTTGGGCGCGGCCATGTCGATCTTGCCGCGCAGGATGCACGCGCCGTCCGCAAGCTCGCCCGCGCGCATGGAACGGAACAGGGCCAGGTTCTCCTCCACGGTCCTGCCGCGGTACGGGGAGTCCTTGCCGGGCTCCTTGAGGGTGCCCCGGTTCTCGCGGATCTCGTCGGCGGACTGGTGGTCCACGTAGGCCTTGCCCATCTTGATGAACAGCTCGGCGATGAAATAGAGCTTCTCGAAGTAGTCCGAGGCGTAGAAGTTGTTGTCCCAGCCGAAGCCCAGCCAGCGGACGTCCTCGCGGATGGAGTCCACGTATTCCACGTCCTCCTTGACCGGGTTGGTGTCGTCGAAGCGCAGGTTGCACTTGCCCTGGTAGTCGCGGGCCAGCCCGAAGTTCAGGCAGATGGACTTGGCGTGGCCGATGTGCAGGTAGCCGTTGGGCTCGGGCGGGAACCGGGTGTGCACGCGGCCGTGGTATTTGCCGCTTTCCATGTCCCTGTCGATGATCTGGCGGATGAAGTCCTTGCCCTTTTCCGGGGCCTCGGGTTTGCTGCTCATGAAAAACCTCGTTGTATGAATTGACCGTTTTTCGGTCGAATCGTCGCAAAGAGGGCAAGATTCCCCATCCTGCCCGTGGCACTGGAAATACGGTAAAACCGCTTGCCGGTCAACGCAATGCTTGCCGGGGGCGGCGCGACGGGACACACTGTGCGGACCATCCCAAGGAGGAGAGAATATGCCGTTGTTCACCATCGACGCGACCCGCTGCAACCGGGACGGACTGTGCGCCGCCGACTGCCCGGCGGGCTGCATCGTCTTCGAGAAGGGCGGACTGCCCGAACCCCATCACAAGAAGCAGGCCTACTGCCTGAACTGCGGCCACTGCATGGCCGTCTGCCCGTCGGACGCCTTCCGGCTGGAGCGTTTCAGGAACGGGAGCCGTCCTGTGGACCGGGCCCTGGATATATCCCTCGACCAGGCCGAGCAGTTCCTCTCGGCCCGCCGGTCGGTGCGCGCCTTCCGCGACGAGCCCGTGGACCGCGACCTGCTCGCCCGGCTCCTGGCCGTGACCGAGTACTGTCCGTCGGGCCACAACGCCCGGCCCACCCGCTGGGTCGTGATCGAGGGGCGCGGCAAGGTGGCCGAAGCGGCCGGGGCCGTGGTCGCCTGGATGCGCGCCGAGGCCGAGGCCGAATCGAGCCTGGCCGGGGCCCTGCACCTGCCCGGCATCGTCCGCGCCTGGGACGCGGGCACGGACCTGATCTGCCGCCATGCCCCGGCCCTAGCCCTGGCCTGCGGGCCCAGGCTGGGGATCATGCCGCGCGAGGACGGGGTCATCGCCACCGCCTACCTGGAGCTGGCCGCCACGGCCGCCGGGCTCGGCGCATGCTGGTGCGGCTACATGATGGCCGCCGCCGCGCACGCCGCCGGAGTGCGGGAGTTCCTCGGCCTGGCCAACGGGGACGTGGTCTACGGGGCGCTTATGCTCGGCCGCCCCGCCCGGCGCTACGCGGCCATTCCCCCGCGCCCGGAGCCCTCGGTGCGCTGGCTGTGAGTCCCGCCTCCCGGCTGGACTCCCCGGTGGAGTCAATGTAGGGTCCCGGCATGATGCCGAGACTGCGCCCACTGTTTCTCGCGGCCGCGTTGGCCGCCGTCCTGCTGTCCGCGACGGCCGCCTGCGCGCGCGTGATCCGGGTCGGGGCGGGCTTCGCCATCGCCCCCTACGTGCTCCGGGAGCGGGACGCCGGGCTGGAGGTGGACCTCGTCCGGGCCGCCTTCCAGGCGGCCGGGCTGGACGCGGAGTTCGTCTATCTGCCCAACCTGCGGCTGCCCCTGGCCTTTTCCGAAAAGGAGGTGGACTGCCTGGCGCTGAGCGTGGGCTACGACCTGGCCGGGCGGACCGGGCGCAGGACGTTTGCGTCCGCCCAGACCATCACCTTCCGGAACTACGCCGTGAGCCTGGGGGACCGGCACCTGTCCATCGGCTCCATCGCCGACCTGGCGGACCTCAACGTCCTCGGGTTCCAGGACGCGGCCAACTACCTCGGTCCCGATTTCGCGGCCATGGCACGGGCCAACGGGCGCTACAGCGAGCTGTCCGACCAGTCCCTGCAAGTGCGCATGCTCTTTTCCCGGCGGGTGGACGTGGTCATCTCCGAGAAGCGCGTCTTCCTCTACTGGCGCAACCGGCTCAAGAACTCCCCGGCGGGCCGGGCCGTGGACCTGGACCAGTCCGTGCAGTTCAGCAGCATCTTCCCGGCCCAGGACCGGCAGGTGGTCTTCGGCGAGAAGGCCCTGCGCGACCGGTTCGACAAGGGGCTCGAGTCCATCCGCGAGAGCGGGCGGTACGATCGGATTGTCCGGGCCTACGACCGGGCGGAATACATCAAGTAACCAGCAGCCGGGCGGCAGCGCCCGATAGATATTGGAGAGCGGCATGGCGGATGCCCATTTTGCCTTTGGCTCGGTCCAGGTGGAGATCAATTTCGAGGCCATCGACGCCCTGTTCGCGCAGGCCCACGACCAGGGACGCGATTCCCTGTTCGAGTACGAGGTTTACGACCTGCTCAAGGCCTCGGGCGCGGAGACCCCGCCCCGGTGCGTGCTCCTGCCGCGCTCGGGCCGGTTCACGGACGAGCAGCTCTCGGTCCTGCCCGGCGACAAGGTGGTCCTCAAGATCGTCTCGCCCGCCATCGTGCACAAGACCGAGGCGGGCGGGGTGCGCGTGGTCGACAACCGCCCGGACGCCATCCGTTCGGCCGTGCGGCGCATGCTCTATGAGGTCCCGGAGAACTACGCCGCCGCCCTGGAGCGCGACCCCGGTTCCGCGCCCGGACCGTACCGCGGCCTTGCGGGCGAGCCCCTGGTCACGGCCGTGTCCCGCGACCTGCGCGGCGTGCTCATGGTCCAGTTCATGGAGCCGGACTCCACGGCCTTCGGCAACGAGCTGCTGGTCGGCATCCGCAAGACCCGCGAGTTCGGCATGGTCGTCACCGCCGGGCTGGGCGGCACCGACACCGAACTCTACGCCCAGCGCTTCCGCAAGGGCCAGGCCCTGACCATCGCCTCCACGGCCCTGACCGACGGGCTGCGCTTCTTCGAGCTCTTCCGCAAGACCATCTCCTACCGCAAGTTGGCCGGATTGACCCGGGGCCAGCGGCGCATCGTCTCCGACGAGCAGCTCATCGAGTGCTTCACCTCGTTCATCAACATGGCCAACCACTACTCCCCGGACAACCCGGACGCGCCCTTCCACATCGAGGAGCTGGAGATCAACCCGTTCGCCTACGCCGATTACCTGATGGTCCCCCTGGACGGGCTGTGCCGCTTCTCGAACCGGACCACCGTGCGCGCCCCACGGCCGGTGGAGCGCATCGCCAAGCTGCTCAAGCCGTCCTCCATCGGCATCGTCGGGGTCTCGGCCTCGCGCATGAATTTCGGGCGGATCATCCTCAAGAACGTGCTCGAAGCGGGCTTCCCGGCCGAGGACGTGCGCCTGGTCAAGCCGGGCGAGACCGAGATCGACGGGGTGGCCTGCGTGCCGGACTTGAAGTCCCTTGACCGGCGGCTCGACCTGCTCGTGGTCGCCGTGGGCGCGCCGCAGGTCCCGGCCCTGGTGGACGAGCTGGTGGCCCTGGACTGCGCCGAGTCGGTCATGCTCATCCCCGGCGGCCTGGGCGAGACCGAGGAGAGCCGCAGCCGCGCGGCAGGCGTCATCGCTCGCATCAACGAAGCCCACGAACGGGGCGCGGGCCCGGTTTTCCTGGGCGGCAACTGCATGGGCGTGGTCTCCCGGCCCGGCCGGTACGACACCTGGTTCATCCCCGAGGAGAAACTGCCGCCCCTGGCCCCCGGCGATCACCATCGGGCGGCCTTCATCTCCCAGTCGGGCGCGTTCATGCTCACCCGTCTCTCCCAATGCCCCTTCCTGAACCCGGCCTACATGGTCTCCATGGGCAATCAGACCGACCTGACGCTCGGCGACATGGTCTCGCACTTCGCCGAGGCCGACGACGTGGACGTCATCGCCGTGTACGCCGAGGGGTTCAACGACCTGGACGGGCTGAATTTCTGCCGGGCCGTGCGCAGGGCGGTGCGCGCGGGCAAGGACGTGATCTTTTACAAGGCGGGGCGGACCCCGGAGGGCAAGTGCGCCACCAGCGGCCACACCGCCTCCCTGGCCGGGGACTACGCCGTCTGCGAGTCCTGCGTGCGCCAGGCGGGAGCCATAGTGGCCCACTCCTTCACCCAGTTCGAGAACCTGTTCATGCTGGCCGAGCGCCTCAACGGCAAGACCATCGGGGGCAACCGGCTGGCCGCCATGTCGGGCGCGGGGTTCGAGGCCGTGGGCATGGCCGATTCCATCCAGACCGACGACTATTCCATGGTCCTGGCCCCGCTGTCGGACAAGACCCGCGAGGCCCTGCAAGGCCTGGTGGAGGACAACCGCCTGTCCGGGCTGGTCACGGTGACCAATCCCCTGGACGTCACGCCGGGGGCCGACGACCATGTGCATGCCGAGGCCATCCGGCTCCTGGCCACGGACCCCGGCGTGGACGCGGTGGTGGCCGGGCTCGTGCCCATGTCCCCGGTCATGCGCACCCTGGCCGATCCGGACACGCCCATGACCATGGATGACGAGCGCTCCATCGCCGCGCTCCTGGCCGACCTGCTGCCCACCCTGGACACCCCGGTCATCGGCGTGGTCGACGGCGGCCGTCAGTACGACCCCCTGGTGGACCGGCTCCAGGAGGCGGGGCTGTGCGCCTTCCGCACCTCGGACCAAGCCGTGGCCGCCCTGGCCCAGTACGTGGACGGGCGGCTCAACGCGGCCCGCATCCGCTCGCGCTGAGCCCGCGACGGACCGTAATCTCCGTTTTTATAATACAACCGACCGCCAAATTCTCCTAATCTTCTATAGACGTGGAGGAGTCTCCTCCCCTGTGGATGGAACAGACGCTTTTGGAGGATCGAATGAAGTTGTCGGACGTCCCCGTCGGGACGAAAATCATCGGCGGATTCCTGATTATCGTGGTGCTTTTTCTGGCTACCGGGGTCTACGTCAAGGTGGCGCAGGACGACATGGCCGCCTCGAGTCACATCGTGGACGCCGCCCTGGAGATGAAGTTCGCCGTGCGCTCGGACATGCAGATGGTCATGGAATTTATGGACGCCCCGGACGGGAAGGCGCTGGACGACAACTGGGCCGAGCATGGAAAGGTCGCGGGCGATTTCGAGTATTTCGCCGCCGGCGTCCTGCAGGGCGTGTCCAATGAACGGGCCAAGATCCGGGCCGCGCGGAATCCCGTCATCCGGGACCTGACCTCTGGGGTCCGGACCCGGCACAAGGACGGTTTCACCCCCGCCGTCCGCAGCGTCTACGACCTCAAGAAGGCCACTTTCGGGGCCTTGGAACGCCGGGCGGCGGCCATGAAGACTTTGGAGGCGGCTCACGAATCGGTGGGCCAGGCCCTGGATGAATTCGAGAAGGGCGTGGACGAGCTCATCGACCGGCGGATAATTGCCGGGGCCGACGCCTTCGACATCCTTTCGCGGGAGATATCCTGGGCGGACATGGCCATGGAGATGAGGATCAACATCGGCCGGTCCCGCATCGTCATGGAGGAGTATGTCCAGCCGGGGACCGTGGAGCGCGAGGCGGCTCTGGCGAAAGCCTACGAAGTTACGCTCAAGGATTTCGACCGGCAGGTCGGGCTCCTGCTCAAGGGCGGCAGCCTGGACGGTCTGATCGTGGTCCCCGTGGACGAACCGGAGCTGGTCGAGCGGCTCAGGAATCTGAGCCGGGTCCATGAGGAGGGCTTCCGCCGCGCGGCCGGCCTGGTGATGACCGCCCAGTCCGACTACGAGAAACTGCGGCGCGAGATCGACCTCGCGGACACCCGGGCCGACGAGGTGGGCCGGGCGTTGATGGCCACGTTGGAGACCATCGGGCACGACGCGGACAGGGACATGAGAGCCGATTCGGTCCATGCCGAGTTGGCCGTTCTCGGCGGCGTCGGCCTGTCCATGATCCTGGCCCTGCTGATCGGCTGGCGCCTGGCGCGGATGATCACCCGGCCGGTCTCCATGGCCCTCGATGTGGCCTCGGCCATGGCCGGAGGCGACCTGAGCCGGGACGTGCGGGCGTCGGGCAAGGACGAGATCGGGCGCATGCTCGGGGCCATGGGCGAGATGATCGTCCGGCTGCGCGACGTGGTATTCGGGGTCAACGGGGCCGTGCAGAACGTGGCCTCGGGCAGCGAGGAGCTCTCGGCCACGGCCGAGACCCTGTCCCAGGGGGCCACCGAGCAGGCGGCCAGCGCCGAGGAACTGGCCGCGTCCATCTCGGGGATCGCCCGTTCCATAGCCGAAAACGCGGGGCATAGTCGGGAGACCGCCGGGATCGCGGCCACGGTGGCGGGCAAGGCCTCCCGGAGCGGCGAGACAGTGGCCCAGGCCGTGGGGGCCATGAAGGAGATCGCCGAGCGGATTTCGATCATCGAGGAGATTGCCCGGCAGACCAACCTGCTGGCGCTGAACGCGGCCATCGAGGCGGCCCGCGCCGGGGAGCACGGCAAGGGGTTCGCCGTGGTCGCCGCCGAGGTGCGCAAGCTGGCCGAGCGCAGCGGCCTGGCGGCCGGCGAGATCAGCCAGCTCTCCGAATCCACGGTCACCGCCTCGGATGAGGCCGTGCACATGCTGGAGGAACTGGTCCCGGAGATCGAGAGGACCGCCGAGCTCATGTCCCGGATACAGTCCTCCTGCGAGGAGCAGGACCTGGTCATCAAGCAGATCGGCACGGCCGTGAACCAGGTCTCGGACGCCACCCAGAGCAACGCCTCGGCCGCCGAGGAGGTGTCCGCCACCTCGGAGGAGCTGGCCGGACAGGGCGAGAGCCTGCAACAGATGATGTCCTTCTTCGACTGCGGGGAGGGGGCCGCCCGCACAACGGCCGCCCAAACCCGGGCGCTGCCTGGAGCCGGAGACGGCGGGGGCGGCGGGCTCGACCGCTACTGAGCCGGGCGCCTGCCCCGCGCGTAAAAAAAGCCCCGGACTCGGTCCGGGGCTTTTTTTGCGTGTCGGATAGTCCGGTCCGTCAATACATCAGTCCCGGCAGGAACAGGATGATCTGCGGGAAGACGAAGAGCAGGGCGATGCCGATGATGATGGCGAGCATGAACGGCAGGATGCCCTTGAACACGTCCTCCAGGGTCACGTCCGGGGCGATCTTGCGGCACATGCCGTAGACCACGTAGACGTTGATGCCCACCGGCGGGGTGATGACGCCCATCTCGGTGACCAGGACGATGATGATGCCGAACCAGATGGGATCGAAGCCCATGCCCGTGACCACCGGGTAGAAGACCGGGATGGTCAGCATGATCAAGGCCAGGGAGTCCATGAAGCAGCCGCCGATGAAGTAGATCAGGATGATCGTGCCCATGATGGCGAACGGCGGCATGTCGAAGGCGGACACCCAGTTGGCGATGTCGAAGGGGATGCGGGTCACGGCCAGGAACTTGCCGAAGACCACCGCGCCCGCGATGAGCACCAGCACCATGCAGGAGGTGCGCAGGGTCTCGTAGAGCGAGTTGACGAAGGCCTGCCACGAGAGCTGGCGCTTGATCAAGGCCAGGGCGAGCACGCCGATGACGCCGATGCTGGCCGCCTCGGTGGGGGTGAACAGCCCCCAGAACAGGCCGCCGATGACCAGGGCGAAGATGAGCAGGGTGTCGATGAGGTTGGCCAGGGAGCGGAATTTCTCGGCCCAGGTGAAGGTGTCGCCCTTGGGGCCCAGCGCCGGGTTGATCCTGCACTGGATGTAGATGCCGACGATGAACAGGAAGGTCAGCAGGAAGGCCGGGAGGATGCCGGACACGAAGAGCGCCCCGATGGACTGCTCGGTGAGCACGCCGTAGATGATCAGGACCACCGAGGGCGGCATGATCATGCCCAGGCCGCCGCCCGAGGCCACCGATGCGGCCGCCAGGGAGTTGGCGTAGCCGTAGCGCTTCATCTCCGGGATGCCGACCGTGGACATGGTCGCGGCCGTGGCCGGGCTGGACCCGCAGACCGCGCCGAAGGCGGTGCAGGCCGAGACCGTGGCCATGGCCAGCCCGCCCCGGGTGTTGCCCAGGAAGCGGTAGGCGGTCTGGTAGAGCCGCCGCGAAATGCCGCAGTTGAAGGCGATCTGGCCCATGAGGATGAACAGCGGGATGGTCGACAGCTCGTAGGAGGCGAACGCGTCGTAGACGTTGCGGCTCATGAGGTTGAGGCCGCCCTTCCAGGAGGTCAGCAGCGAGAAGCCGACAAAGCCCACGAGCATCATGACGAAGGCCACGGGCATCCTGGTCATGAACAGGAAGACCATGATGCAGATGCCGATGATTCCGGCGGTGGTCGGATCCATGGCTAGGCCTCCCGTTTCCCGAAGAATTTGACGACGTCCGCCAGCAGGCAGAGGGCGTAGACGAAGAAACCGAAGGACAGGACGTAGACCACGTAGTACTCGGGCAGCTCCAGGTTCATGGAGACCTCGCCCGACTCGGCCAGGGTCCCGGCGTACAGGAACATACGCCAGGTGATGATGGACACCAGGGACAGGGTGGCCAGGTTGGTGACCAGGCCGATGATCTCGCGGACCCGCTTGGGCAGGCGGCGGACCAGGATTTCCACGCCGATGTGGCTCTTCTGGTAGTGGGCGTAGGGCAGAGCGAAGCCCACGGCGACCACGCCGAGGATGGCCACGATCTCCTCGCAGCCGAAGATGGGGGTGTTGAAGACCCCGCGCAGGAACACGTCCGCGCCGGTCATGGCCGCCATGCCCGCCAGGCAGATCGCCGCGATCACGCGCATGATCTTCTCCGTGATGTGGAGCGGCCGTTTTATCATTTCCATTGCGTATCCTTGAACACGATGCGGGGCGGGAACCAGATCCCGCCCCGTCTTGCAATCGGTTATTTCAGGGTGGATTGGGTGAATTCCAGGATGGCCTTGCCGTCGAGGCCCTTCTCGGCCACCTCGGCCACGTAGCCGTCCAGCACGGGCCGGGCCGCCTGGGCCCAGGCCGCCGATTCCTCGGGGCTCAGTTCGACGATCTCGCCGCCCTGGTCCAGGAAGAACTGCCGTCCGTTGGCGTCGGCCGCGTCCCAGGCGGCGGCGTGCTTGGCCGCCCATTCCCTGTTGATCTCACGGATGATCTTCTGGGATTCCGGGTCGATCTGGGCCCACTTGTCCTTGTTCATGACGATGAAGAACACGGTGGTGTAGGCCACGGAAAAGGAGTCCGTGCCGAACTTGCAGACCTCGCCGAGCTTGAAGGACTTGTTGGACTCGATGGGGTGCATGGAGCCGTCGACCACGCCCTTCTGCAGGAGCTGGTAGTTCTCGGGCATGGGCTTGGCCACCGGGGTGCCGCCCAGGGCCGCGACCAGCTTGGCCGAGTTGCCGGTGGCGCGGATCTTCTCGCCCTTGATGTCGTCGAGGGTCTGGACCGGCTTGTTCACGGTGAACAGCAGGCCGGGGCCGTGGCCGTTGAAATACATGGGCTCCACGTCGGCGAGCTCTTCGGGCTTGAAGTGCTCGTAGACCGCGTTGGCCGTGTTCGTGGCCTGGGCCGCGCTGGTGTAGCCGAGCGGCAGGTCCACGGCGGCCATGACCGGGAAGCGGCCGCGCGAATAGGCCAGGCAGGACAGGCCGATGTCGGAGATGCCCTCGACCACGCCGTCGTAGCACTGGGCGGCCTTGGACAGCGTGCCGCCGGGATAGTACTCGACGACCACCTTGCCGCCGGTGCGTTTCGCCACTTCCCGGCACCACGCCTCGGCCAGCTGGGACTGGTGGTTGGTGGGCGGGAAGAAATTGGAGTAGGTCAGCTTGACCTCGGCCCGCGCCTGGCCGGACAGCCCGGCGCAGAGCAGTCCGATGGCCAGGACCGTGGTTAAAAGTTTGTTCATTGTCTCCCTCCGGATGGTTGCATGGGGTCCGAGGAGGAGTCCGCAGTCTCCCCCCTTGTATATGGAATGCCCCCAGGCTGTGCGGGCGAAGCCGCTTCCGCGCCGCGCCCCGGTTCCGTATTGCCGCTCGGAACCGGGGCGCAGACTCGCGGGGAAGCCGTCTCGCCGCCTCGGCCTACGGGGTCTTGGCCATCTCGGCCTTGATGAAATCAACCACGGCCCTGCCGTCCACGGCCTTGCCCTCGCCCTCGGCGTAGCCGTCCAGCACGGGCTGGGCGGCCTGCACCCAGCGCTCGGCCTCGGCGGGCTCGAGCTTGATGAAGTCGCCGCCCTTGGAGGCCAGGAACTTCCTGCCCTCGGCGTCCGAGGCGTCCCAGGCCTGGCCGTGCTTGACCGACCATTCGCGGTTGATCTCCCGGATGATCTTCTGGTTCTCGGGCGAGATTTGGTTCCACTTGTCCTTGTTCATGACGATGAAGAAGGTGGTGGTGTAGCCCACGCATTCGGACTGGGTGCAGTGCTTGACCACTTCGCCGAGCTTCCAGCCCTTGTTGGACTCCATGGGGTGGACCGAGCCGTCGACCACGCCCTTTTGCAGGGACTGGTAGGCGGCAGGCATGGGCTGGGCCACGGGGGTGCCGCCCAGGGCCTCGATGAGCTTGGCGGAGTTGCCGGTGGAGCGGATCTTGAGGCCCTTCAGATCGGCCAGGGTGCGGACCGGCTTCTCCACGGTGAAGAGCAGGCCCGGGCCGTGGGCGTGGAAGTACATGGGCACCACGTCGTTGAATTCGGCGGGCGAGAACTTGTCATAGACCGCGTTGGCCACGGCTGTGGCCTGGACGCCGTTCTGGTAGCCCATGGGCAGGTCCACGGCGGCCATGACCGGAAAGCGCCCCCGCGAGTATGCCAGGGCGGATTGGCCGATGTCGGAGATGCCCTCGACCACGCCGTCGTAGCACTGTTTGGCCGGGCTCAGGGTGCCGCCGGGGTAGAAGTCGATGATGACCGCCTTGCCCGTGCGCATCTCCACCTCGTTGCACCACTGCTGGGCCAGTTTGGACTGGATGTGCGTGGGCGGGAAGAAGCTGGAATAGGTCAGGCGCACGGACTCGGCGCAGGCCGGGGAGGCCAGCCCGGCGGCGATCAGGGCCAGGGCCGTCAGGGTCAACAGGATCTTACGCATGGTGCATCTCGCTTGTAATGAAGTGATATGGTCGCAGCGGGATCAGTCCCGCCTGGTTCCGCTCTTCACGGCCAGGTCGATGGCCGCCTCGCGCACTTCCGCCAGGGAGAGGGTCTCTGTGCCGAGCGCGCGGTGGATGAGAAAGCCCTCGAACAGGGCGGTGTTCAGGGCTCCGATCTTTTCGGGGAGGAAGTCGCTGGTCACGTGGTCGCGTACCAGATCGGCGAAGACCCGGTCCGAGAGCCGGTAGTCGGACTGGTTCAGGAGGCGGCGCAGGGACTCGTTGGTGGCCGCGTGGATGGTGAACTCCAGGAAGATGGCCGACCAGTTGCGGTCCGCCACGATGGTCTCCAGGAAATCCCAGATGATGCCCATGGCCTCGCGCAGGTCGGCGGCCTTCTGCACCCGGTCGTGCCTCGTCGCCCGGTACTCCTTGAACTTCTGTTCCACGATCTGGAGGAACAGCTCGTCCTTGGAGTTCCAATGGCGGTAGAAGCTGCCCTTGGCGTAGCCCGCGTGGTCGGTGATCTCGGCCACCGAGGTGGAGGCGAATCCCTTGGTGCCGAACAGCTCGATGGCCGAACCCATGAGCTCCCGCATGGTCTGTTGGGATTTCTCCTGCTGTTTGGTCGCCATATCCTGTCCTCGTTCCCCGGAATCGCACGATTTTTATTGCGACCCACGGTCGTTTTGCGACTGTCGGTCAGAAAGTGACCGATGGTCACATCAGAGAATTCAGGGGTAGCAGGGGGCCCCTGTGGAGTCAAGCCCGTTTTGCCGAAACAAGGACAAAACCCTGTTCGAAAGCGTTCAGGCCCACCTCACGGCGCATCCCGCGAAGCGGCCCAAAAAGTTTAGGAAGGATGAGGGGATGGGGGTCCGGGGGAAGGGGAGAAGGAAAGCCCTTTTCAAAGGGTTTCCTTCTCCCCTTCCCCCGGCCGCCGGAGGCTTCTTCTCCTAAGCCGGTTGGCGGATCATCTCCTCGGGTACTCCGAAGACTCTGGGGGTGAAGCGGACGTACCAGGCGGCGGACTGGACCTGGATGATATAGGCCATGGCGATGACCAGGGCGGCGTCCGAGCCCTGTGCGCCGAAGGCGTTGATGGCGATGGCCAGGGCTATGGACAAATTGCGCATGACCGAGCCGTAGACCAGGGCGATGGCGTCGTCGCGCGGCAGCATGGATTTGCCGATGATTGTTGAGAGCAGGAAGTTGAAGCCGTAGAGCAGGAGCAGGGGCACGAGGATGTCCAGGAGCAGGCCGGGTGCGGCCGCGATGGTCCGGGCCTTGAGGGCCAGGGCCACGAACACGATGCCGAGCACGCCCACGGTGGACAGGCCCGGAAACTTCGGGCCGATGTCGCGCTGGAATGTCTGTTGGCCGTAGCGCTTTACCAGGAACCGCTGGGTCAGGTAGCCCAGCGCCATGGGCAGGAAGACGATGAACAGGATCTGCTTGAACACGGCGGCCAGCTGCATCGGGATGGCCGTGCCCATCAGGGCCTGGACGTAGAACGGGGTGGCCAGGGACCCGGCCACGAGCCCGATGACGGTCATCTTGATCGCGGCGGACATGTTGCCCTTGGCGAACCCGGTCCAGGAGATGGTCATGCCGCTGGTGGGCACCAGCCCGGCCAGGAGCAGACCCAGGGCCATGTACGGCTTGTCGCGGAAGAAGAGCAGGCCGACCCCGAAGGTCAGGAAGGGGATCAACCCGAAGTTGATGAGTTGCGTCAGGATTTGGGCCTTGGCGTCGCCCCCCTCGAAGACCTTGCGGATCTTGAGCGTGACCATCATGGGATAGACCATGAGGAAGGTGAACGGGATGATCGCGGCCTTGAGCCAGGCCGTGTCCGCCCACAATCCGTAGGCGAACCCGGCGAGCATCATGGCGGGGATGGCGTAGATCAGGTTCCTGGTCAGTTTTTGCAGTATGCCGAACATGGGAAACTCCTTGCGGTTTTATTCCTGGCCCGACCCGGCCATCTCGGTGGCTCGGCACTCGGGGTCGGAGCAGCAGGAGGCCTCGCCGTCACGGTAGACGACGACCCCGTGGCGCACCGGCTCGACGATGTACCGCCTGGAACATGCCTCGCAATTGACGTAGAAGGGGGCGTAGCTGTCGAATTCGCCCACCGCCTGGCCTGCGTTGCAATACGGACAGCGGATGGTTGCGCTCATGGGGAACCTCCTTGCTTTTTCTCGTTGTCGCCTCCAAACTAAGTGCGGGACGCCCCTTTCGCATTGATCTCGATCAACATCAGCACTTTTTCGGGGGTTTTCATGCCGCCAAGCGAACTCAAGAACGAAATCAGGGCACTGCCCATCTTCGACCGGCTCGACGACGACCAGCTCGAGCGGCTGGCCTCGCACGCCGAGGTCCTGCGTTTCCCCAGGAAGTCCCTGTTCTTCAGCGAGGACAATTCGGCCAAGGGGCTGCACGTGCTCCTGACCGGCCAGGTCAAGCTCTTTCGCCTGGCCGAAGACGGCAAGGAACAAACCATCTTCGTGTTCGGCCCCGGCGAGCCGTTCTGCCTGTGCTCCACCTTCTCGGACGGCAAACTGCCCGCCAACCTCGGCGCGCTCGAGGACAGCCGCGTCCTGTTCATCCGCCCCAAGGAATATGAACGCATGGTGCGCGAGGACCCGTCCATCCTCCTGACCATGATGCGGGTCATGTCCCGGCGCCTCAAGGAAGCCATGGACATGATCGACTCCCTGTCCCTCAAACAGGTCCCCTCCCGGCTCATGGCCTACTTCCAAAGCCGGCACCAGGGCGGCCGCGTCACCCTCGACCTCTCCCAACGCGAACTCGCCAAAATCATCGGCATCACCCCCGAAGCCCTGTCCCGCACCCTGCGCAAAATGGCCGATAACGGCGACATCCGCATGGACGGCAACGACATCTTTTTGCTCGATATGGCGGAGTAGGGGGCCGGCATAAGGGGGGAATGCCTCCGGCGGCCCCTTCGGGGAGTGCCCTCGCCGGGCGGGCGTCTCCGACGGGCAGGGCGCTGCCCTATCTCTGCTGTCGACGGCTCTAAGACCGAGCAAGCTCGGCCTAAGACCCGACGCGGCCCCGCCAGGGAGCAAGGCCCCCCTGGCCCCCCATGTTCGCTTCGCTCAGGGGCGTGCGGTGGCGGAAGGCCGCGATGAGAACGCCTTCCGCCCTGCCCGAAATCGCGGGTTTTGTTTTTGGGGAATAATATAGCCCGCTAAGAATCATTTTCTCCCGTTAAAAATTCCCCAAGTTCCGCCTGTCCCGTCAGCGGCGTTGGCTACCCTCCCGAAGGGTTCGCGCCGGACGGCCCTCCGAGGCCCGTGGACGCCCGGCGCGGACTATTCGGGCCACCGCACAGCCAAGCTACTCCATCCGGCCCGCGCAGCAATCCGCCATCCCGCGCCCACACGCCCTTGCCGAAGGCACACAAAAAGTTTGGGAGGGGATCCAGGGGGAACCCTTTTCAAAGGGTTCCCCCTGGCGGGGTCTGGGGCAGCGCCCCAGCCGCTGGAGGCATACTGCCGGGGCGGTCCATGAATGGTATTTGCAAAATCGATGGATTCGGGGCTAGACTGCAATGGCGGGATCCGTTGCAACGTACAGGGGGATGCATGGACCTGATCATCATCGCTTCCATAGGCATACAGCTGGCGGCAGCCGCGCTGGCTCTGTTCCTGATCCCGGAGACGGGCCGCCGCTGGTCGTGGATACTGATCGCGGCGGGGTTGATCGGCATGGTGCACCGCCGGGCACACACCCTGTACATGATCTGGGAGGGCAGGGCGCAGCCCGACCCCGCCTTCGAGCTCATCGGCCTGCTGGTTTCGGTCATCATCCTGCTCGGGGTCCTGCAGATCCGGCCCATTTTCCGGCAGCTCAAGGCGGCCAACGAGAAGCTGGCCCGGAGCGAGGAGCGGTTCCGGACCGTGGCGGACTTCACCTACGACTGGGAGTACTGGCGCGGCCCGGACGGCGAATTTCTGTACATGTCGCCGTCGTGCGAGCGGATCACCGGGTATCCCCCGTCCGCGTTCATGAAGGACCCGGACCTGATGTTCAGAATGGTGCATCCCGAGGACCGGCCCATGGTCAAGGCGCACCTGTTCAACGAGCACCGGACGCTGGAGACGGACACCCTGGATTTCCGCATCATCCGGCCCGACGGCACCCAGCACTGGCTGTCCCACCGCTGCGTGCCGGTGACCAACGAGCAGGGCACCTTCCTGGGCGCACGGGCCAGCAACCGGATCATCGACCAGCGGGTGGAGGCCGAGAACCGGCTGCGCGAGAGTCGCAGGCTGTATCGCGACCTGGTGGAGCAATCCCACTTCATTGTTCTGGAGGTGGACACCGAGGGCAAGGTCTTCTTCATCAACCGCTGGGGCCTGGATTTCTACGGGTTCCGCGAAGGGGAGCTGAACGGCCGCGACGCGGTGGGGCTGCTCCTGCCCGCCGCCGACGACCAGGACCGCGACCTGCGCGCCCATTTCCGCGACCTGCTCGAACACAATCCGGGCCACACCTTCACCGAGGTGGAGGTCATGCGCCGCAACGAGACCCGCGCCACCCTGTCGCTCGGCACCTCGGTCATCGTGGACGAGACAGGCAAGGCCACCGGCATCCTCTGCATCGGCATCGACATCACCGCGCGCAAGGCGGCGGAAAAGCTGAAGGAGGACGTGGAACGCATCGTCCGCCACGACCTCAAGTCGCCGCTCATGGGCATCATCGGCCTGCCGCGCATCATGCAGGAGGACGAGAACCTCACGGACCGCCAGAAGGAGATGCTCCAGGTGGTCGAAGAGGCGGGCATGCAGATGATGGACCTGATCAACCAGTCCCTGACCCTGTACAAGCTCGAATCCGGCACCTACGAACACCAGCCCCAGTCCGTGGACTGGCTGGCCGTGATCATGCGCGCCGTACGCGACACCTCCATGCACCGCGAACCATCCTGCACCGTGGAGGCCACCCTGGACGGCCAAAAGATCGAAAAGGGCATGCAGCTCGTCATTCAGGGCGACGGCACCCTGCTCTACGGCATGGCCGCCAACCTGCTCAAGAACGCGGTCGAGGCCTCGGGCGGACAGCCCGTGCGCGTGGATGTGACCAGCGGCGACCCGTGCGTGCTCGAAATCCGCAACCACCTGCCCGTGCCCGAGGAAGTGCGCCATTCCTTCTTCGACAAATACTCCACCCACGGCAAACACAACGGCACCGGCCTGGGCACCTACTCCGCCCGCCTCGCCGCCGAAGCCCACGGCGGCAACATCGCCATGGATACCTCCCCCGAAACCGGTACCGTGGTCCGCGTCACCCTGCCCCGAGGCGAAACCACCGCCTGATCGGGCGACGGACTGTACGCGCGGGGAGATGCCTCCGGCGGCCCCTTCGGGGAGACCAGGGCGCTGCCCTGGACCCGCCAGAGAACCCTTTGAAAAGGGTTCTCTGGACTCTCCTAAACTTTTTCTGTCGCTTCGCGAGATGCGTGCGGTAGCGGAAGGCTGCGACGGGACGCCTTCCGCTGTGCCGGTGTGCGATTTCGGGCGGGGAAAACGGGTGGAAGGACGTGCGGCTCCTCGAAACGAATTGCGCCGTTTCCCCCGCCCGAAATCGCGGGTTTTGTTTTTTGGGAATGAAATAGCCTGCTAAGAAACCACTTTCCTCGTCCCAAAACGCCGCAAAATCCATTTTCCGAGTTCCGCATGTCCCGCCTGCGGCGTTGGCAACCGTCCCGAAGGGTTCGCGCCGGGCGGCCCTCCGAGGCCCGTGGACATCCGGCGCGAACCCTTCGGGACACCGCACAGCCAAGCTCCCTCCAAAGCTGAAGCGAAACACGCCGCCACCCCGCTCCAGCCCCCGCGCAGCGGCACCAAAAAGTTTGGGAGAGTCCAGAGAACCTTTTTCAAAAGGTTCTCTGGCCGTCGGAGACGCCCGCCCGGCGAGGGCTTCCCCTGGCCGCATAAGAAAAGCCCCCGGGCGGATGCCTGGGGGCTTGGAAGGGGCTGTTGGCAGCGGCCCTTAGAGGGTCTGCTGTTTGAGTTTGACGCGCATGACGCGTTCGATATCGCGGATCTGGGTCTTGTCCTCGCTGGTGACGAGGCTGACGGCGTGTCCGGAGCGGCCCGCGCGGCCGGTGCGGCCGATGCGGTGGGTGTAGGTCTCCACGGTATCGGGCATGTCGAAGTTGATGACGTGGGAGATGCGGTCGCAGTCGATGCCTCGGGCGGCGATGTCGGTGGCGACCATGATGTCGAACCGGCCCTCGCGGAAGCCGTCCAGTGCGCGCTGGCGCTGGCTCTGGCTCATGTTGCCCTGGAGGAAGGTGGAGCTGTAGCCCTGGTTGGCCAGTTTGCGGGCCAGGTTCTTGGCCTTGTGCTTGGTCTTGGTGAAGACGAGCACGCTTTGCCGGTCCTTGCGGTCGAGGAGCTTGGTGAGCAGGTCGCCCTTGAGGTTGTTGGCGGTGGCGTAGAAGCAGTGCTCCACGGACTCCACGGGCTTGGTATTGGCCACCTGGACGGTCTTGGGGTTGTTCAGGATATTTTCGGCGAGCTTGCGGATGTCATTGGGCATGGTGGCCGAGAAGAGCAGGTTCTGCCGTTTGGCGGGCAGTTTGGCCAGGACGCGCTTGATGTCGGGCATGAAGCCCATGTCGAGCATGCGGTCGGCCTCGTCCAGGACCAGGGTGTCGATGTGGTTGAGGGACACGGCGCCCTTGTTCAGCAGCCGGACCAGTCGGCCGGGGCAGGCCACGATGATGCGGCAATGCCCGAAGGCCCTGATCTGCGGTTCCATGCCCACGCCGCCGATGACCACGCCGGAGCGGATGCCGGTGTGTTTGCCCAGGTCGTTGAAGTTCTCGTCGATCTGGAGGGCGAGTTCGCGGGTGGGGGCCAGGATCAGGACGCTGGGCAGCGCCCGGCCGGACTTGTTGCTGGTCAGCAGCCGTTGCAGGATGGGCAGGGCGAAGGCGGCAGTTTTGCCGGTGCCGGTCTGGGCCAGGCCCATGACGTCGTGCCCTTGGAGCACGAGGGGGATGGCCTGTTCTTGAATGGGGGTGGGGGTTGCGTAGCCGCAGCCCTTGACGCCGGCGAGAATGCGCCGGTCCAGGGAAAAATTGGAAAAAGTCATATAAACCTTTGGTAAAAAGGAGTTGATTTCGACGGCGCGCGACAGCGGTCGGGGTCCGGGCTTGCCCGGTATATCGGAAGTGCTCTGGTACGGGAGTAAATCTTGGTTCGACGGGGGTGTGGAACGTTGGGTGCCCAATGGGGGCTAAGAAGTATTCGTACGTCCAGTCACGCTGAGCTCGTCCCTTATCGGCCATTGTTCCGGTAAAGTAAAGGAGTATTTTTGGAGTGGCGGGGGAGGAAAAGGCAGACCCCCGTTCGGGAACGGGGGCCTTGCATTCGGGGCTTGTCCGGCCGGGAAGGCCGGGGAGGTCAGCTCCGTTGCGGCGGGCCGGGCACGACGCCGGGGCGCAAGTCGGACGAACTCTGGCCGTTCGCCTTCTTTTCCTCGCGCCGGGGCGTGACGCTCGACCGGCAGAGCGGGCAGAGGGTTTCGAGGATCAGGGCGTCCCAGGTTCCGGTCCATTGGCATTTGTCGCATTCGTAAAGCATACGTCCTCCTAGAGACTGTTGGGCCCCGGCCCGCAGACCGGGCCCCGAGGGGTGAGTGAGAGGGGGATCAGGCCGTGGCCGGACAGGCGACGCCGATCCGTTCGAATCGGTTCTCCGGCTTGGCGGTCCCTGCATGGAGCTGCACGGGACGCCCTTATCGAGCTTGGCGCTGATCTGGTCGCGGTCGAAGGCGCCGGGCGGGCCGGACGCTTTGTGCGTCGGCGGCCTTTTCCCGGACGTTTCCATGGACCCTCGGTGGACAGGACAAGGATTCCTGCCGATTGCAACGGATGAATGCTTCTCGTCAACGCCGAAGCGATCGGCCTGAACGATGTGTTCCTTGTCGGTGCCGTGGACGTCCGTCCCCTGGGGGTGATGCGGGCGTCCAGCATGCGGGATTGCGTGAAACCGGGGGTATTCTCGGTGGGCAAACTGCCCGGAACCGGAACCATGGATCGACCATGCGGTCGAATTCGGCATGGAACACGTATGGCGGTATGGCGGAGTTCGCCCTGTCCCGGCCCGCAGCGGCGGACCGGAATCTTTTGCTTGTGTTCCTACCCTCTTGAACCAAATCCAGGGGACGGCCCGGCAACGGCCTGGGGGTCCTTCCCGGAAAACTGTAAGGGGGTACCTTTCGACGGTCCCAACTATAGCGACTATCGCGAGATAGTCAAGGCGCGGCTCGCCCCCCCTTTGCCGAAGGCCGGTCTAGACCGCCCGGCGCATGCGGGGCGGCCTTTTCCGGGCCAGGTCGAGCAGGGCGCGCCCGGCTGCGGAAAGCTCGGCGCTGTTGTCGATGACGTGCAGGGCCGGGTGGCTGACGGCGTAGTCACCGGCGCGTTGCAGGCGGCCCTCGATCTCATCGGGTGTCTCGCGGCCGCGCAGGATGAGGCGCTGGCGCAGGATGTCCAGGTCCACGGTGACCAGCACCGGGACGAGGTCCGGGTAGCGGCGGGCTGCCTCGGGCAGGTAGGCGCGGGAGCCGTTGACCACCACGTTGAGGCCCGCCTCCATCCAGGCGTCGATTTCGACGCCCACGCCGTAGCGGTTGCCGTGGCTGTCCCAGGCGAGCGCGAACAGGCCCAGGTCCAGGCGGGCGCGGTACTCGTCGGGCAGCAGGGCCACGTGGTTCTCGCCCCCGGCGTCGGCCGGGCGGGTGATGTAGCGGTGGGCGAAAGCCGCTTCGTTTCCGGGGCAGTGCTTGCGGGCGTAGAGCATGATGGAGTCCTTGCCGCAGCCGGAAGGACCGATGACGTAGATCAGGTTGCCTCGGGTCATGAATTCTCCTTGGTATTGCCGAGCCGGGCCCGGTGGATCAGCCTGAACGGCGCGGACCGGTCGGGCTGGTGGAAGAGACAGAGTTCGCGGACCGGATGGGGGCGGCCGGTGACGGGCACGGCGAGCCCGGACAGAATGTCCGCGAGCCGCCTGCGCCGGGCCGGGTCCTTGATCCGTCCGGTCAGGGTGATGTGAAAGCGGAATTCCGCAAGCACGTAGGGGTAGCCCCACTCGTCGAGCAGACGGTCCTGGGCCGGGGTCAGGTCCGACGCGCGGCGGGCCTCGTTCTCCTCGGGGGAGGGCGGCCGACGCAGGGGCGTCATGGATCGCAGGCAGGCCTCGGCGGCCTCGGCCAGCCAGACCTGCTCCTCGGGGACCAGGGCCAGGAACGAACCGATCTCGCGCACGGACAGCGGGGCCAGGACAAAGGGGGCCAGGGAACCGGCCAGGGTCTCCAGCCGGTCGACGATCCCGGCCTCGTCCACGCCGGGCAAGGGCGCGAAGGGCGGCATGAGCGTGCCGTGAAAGCCGTAGTGACGCGGCGACTCGGTGGCCGCGCGCCATTCGTCGGGGGGCAGGGCCTCCGGGGAAAGGCCGTCCGGCGGCACCGGGGCGGCGGGCGGGACGGATTCGTTGTCCCGGCCGAGCCAGGCCGCGCCGAAACGCTCGAGCTCGCCGCCCCGCTCCGGAGCGAAGTAGACGCCGTATCTTCCGCCGGGTTGCCGATCCATGAAACTGATCATGCGGGCGCGCCCTCGTACTTGTCCAGGAACGCCCCGATCTCCAGCTCGCGGAAATCGGCCAACGCCTTGCCCAGGAAGTCGTGGGGCCAGTCCCACCAGGCCAGGCGCAGGAGGCGCTGGCGGGCCTCGGCCGGGAACCGCTCACGGATCATCCGGGCCGGGACCCCGCCGACGATGGCGTAGGGGGGCACGTCCTTGGAGACCACGGCCCCGGCCCCGATGACCGCGCCGTGGCCGATGGTCACGCCGGGCAGGATCACGGCCCCGTGGCCGATCCAGACGTCGCAGCCGATGCGGGTGCGCTGGGTGCGCCGCCACTCGAACACGGCCTCGTCGTCCGGGCCGAAGCCGTAGCGGGAGCTGCGGTAGGTGAAGTGGTGCTGGGACGGCCGCCACATGGGGTGGTTGGTCGGGCCGATGCGCACGTTCGACGCGATGGACGCGAACTTGCCGATGTCGGCGTAGGCCACGTCGCAGCCGGGGCTGAGGTAGGCGTAGTCGCCCAGGGTGGATTCGAGCATCAGGCAGCTCTCCAGGACCTCGGTGTAGGGGCCGAGGGAACTGTCGCGGACGTCCGCCGTGGGGTGGACCGTGGGGGCCGGGCCGAGCCGGATGTCCCCTTGTGGGTGCGGGTGCGTGTTCATGGCTCCTGACTGACAAATGCGCCGGGTTTGGAAAAGCACGGAAGCGCATCATTTCCGCGACGAATTTGACGGTTGGGTTACAACAAGTTGAAATCCCTGTCCAAAGCGGACAAGTGGGGGACTTGTCTAGTGTGCCCCGCCCGTCCTTGTCCTACCACGTTCCCGAACGCGGCCCGAACCCCGGGCCGGACAAACCCCGAACGCGGACCCGAGACACGGATATGGCCCCTTCACGACTCCACCAAAATCTGCACCCAGTCGCTGGCGAACAGGCAGACCCCGAACTCCACGGGCACGCCGGATTCGTCCACGTTGACGCTCTCGGTGACGAGCACCGGGCGGGTTTTGGGCTGGCGCAGCTCGCGGGCCTCCTCGCCGGTCGGCATGCGGGCGATGATCCGGGTGTGCTTGCGCGAGTAGTCGGTCACCCCGAAGTGCTCGAGCGTCCGGGTCACGGACTTGAGCTCGCGGTAGACGCGGACCATGCCCGGAAACAGGGTCTTGGGGAAAAACGCCGTGGAATAGCTGATGCGCCTGCCGTCCGCCTCGCCCGCGCTGGTGATCCGCGTGACCACCTCGCCCGGCCCGATGTCCAGGGCCTCGGCCACGCGCTGGTCGGCCTCGGCGTCCACGGCCGCGAGCAGGATGTTGCCCGGCGTGCGCCGCTGGCGGGACAGGTTCTCGCTAAAGCGCGTGCGGCGGCCGACCGGATAGTGGACCACCTGCTCGCGCACGAAGGAGCCGCGTCCCTGCTCCACGCGGATGAGCCCGTCCTCCTCAAGCACGGACAGGGCGCGCCGGATGGTGTGGCGGTTGACGCCGAACTCCACGGACAGGCCGTGTTCCGACGGCAGCCGGTCGCCCGGACCGAACCGTCCGGACGCGATGGCCGCCTCCAATTGCGCATGGATCTGCCGCCACAGGGCGACCCCGTTTCCGCGTTTAAGCATGGCTGCACCTCGACTCATTTTTCGCCCGGCAGACCACAGGCGCTGCCGGTTGTCTAGACAACGTATGAGGATTTCACAGAAATGAAACCCGATAGTGACATGAAGGCCCCCATGGACCGGCTCACCCGAGCCAGAAAGGAATGGATGGGAGTCCTCGCCCGGACCGGCACCGAAAGCCTTGAGGCGGCCTACGCCCGGCTCGATCCCGAACCCCGGTTCGACCATCTGCGCCCGCCCGAGGTGGGCATGGCCATGGTCCGTGCCAGGGCCGAGGCCAGGGGCGAGCGGTTCAACCTCGGCGAGATGACCATGTGCCGCTGCTCGGTCCGTCTCGAAGACGGCAGCGTGGGCCACGGCTTCGTGGCCGGACGCGACCGGCGGCACGCCGAACTGGCGGCGCTGTTCGACGCGCTGCTCCAGGACCCGGACTCGGGCCCCGCCCTGCGCCGGGCCGTCATTGAGCCGCTGTCGGCCTCCCTCGCGGAGGGGTGCCGGGAGCGGGCAGCCAAAACCGCAGCCACCAGGGTGAACTTCTTCACCATGGTTCGCGGCGAAGACTAGGGGGAACCCATGCAAGGACACGCCATAGACGCGGCCAGGGGGCCGCGCGAACCGGCCCTTGAAAACCAGCGCATATTCCGGGCCATACTGCTGACCATGTCCCGTCCGGGCACGGTCACCGTGCTCGGCAACTGGCCCCAGCCGCCCAAAGGGCTGCACCCGGCCGCAGCCGCGGTCTGCCTGGCCCTGGTGGACATGGACACCCCCCTGTGGATCGGGCCAAGCGGGCCGCTGGATATCCAGACCTACCTGCGCTTCCACTGCGGCTGCACCGTCTGCCGCTGGCCGGAGAGCGCGGCCTTCGGCCTGATCCTCGACGGACTGGAGCTCCCGGACCTCGGCCAGTTCCACCCCGGCGACCTGGAGTACCCGGACCGCTCGGCCACCCTGATCATTCAGGTGAAGGCCATGAACGTGGGCCGGGGGATTCCCCTGTCCGGCCCCGGCATCAAGGGCGAAACCCGGCTGCACGTGGACGGGCTCAACCCGGACTTCTGGCGGTCGCTGCAACGCAATGCGCGTCGCTTCCCGCTGGGCTTCGACGTGATTCTGGCAACACAAACGGAGATCGTCTCCCTGCCGAGGACGATCCAGGTGGGAATATAACGTGTACGTAGCCGTCAAGGGTGGCGAACAGGCCATCGAAAACGCCCATCGGCTCATGGCCGAGGAGCGGCGGGGCGCACAGAGCGTCCCCGAACTGACCGTGGAACAGATTCTTGAACAGATGCGCCTGGCCGTGGACCGGGTCATGAGCGAGGGCGCGCTGTACGACCCCTGGCTCGCGGCCCTGGCCGTCAAGCAGGCGCGCGGCGACCTGGTGGAGGCGACCTTCCTCCTGCGGGCCTACCGCACGACCCTGCCCAGGCTGTACGACTCCCTGCCCGTGGACACCACGGCCATGGAGGTCCGCCGGCGCGTCTCGGCCACCTTCAAGGACATCCCCGGAGGCCAGGTCCTCGGACCGACCTTCGACTACACCCACCGGCTCCTGGACTTCGGTCTGGCCGCCGGGGCCCGCCCCGAGCCCGCGGCCACGGTCCCGGACGAAACCATGGACGAGGCCAAGCCGCCCCTGTCCAGGGTCATGGACCTGTTGGCCGGGGAAGGGCTGGTGGAGACGCCCGGCGACAAAGGGGACGGGGAACGGCCCGTGGGCGACATCACCCGCGACCCGTTGACCTACCCGGCCGCCCGCGACGTGCGCCTGCAGAACCTGGCGCGCGGGGACGAGGGGTTCCTGCTGGCGCTGGGCTATTCCAGCCAGCGCGGCTTCGGCGACAACCACCCCTTTGCGGGCGAGATCCGCATGGGCGAGGTGGCCGTGTCCATCTGCCCGGACGAACTCGGCTTCGAGGTGGAGATCGGCGACATCACCGTGTCCGAGTGCGAGATGGTCACCAGCTTCAAGGGCTCCAAGGACGAGCTGCCCCGGTTCACGCGCGGCTACGGCCTGTCCTTCGGCTACAACGAACGCAAGGCCATGGCCATGTCCCTGGTGGACCGCTCCCTCCAGGCCCGCGAGCTCGGCGAGGACATCAACGCCCCGTCCCGGGACGAGGAGTTCGTCCTGTCCCACAGCGACAACGTGGAGGCCCAGGGCTTCGTCCAGCACCTCAAGCTCCCGCACTACGTGGACTTCCAGGCCGACCTGGTCATGGTCCGGGGGATGCGGGCCGAGATTCTCAAACGGGCCGACGACAAGGCCGAGACCGAGGAGGCCGCATGACCGCCGCCGCGCAGGTTCCCGCCAACCAGACACCTTCGGCCGTCGAGACGCCCGCCGCCCCCGAGGCGACCAACGTGGAAACGGGCTACAACTACGGCTACCTGAACGAGCAGACCAAGCGGATGATCCGCCGGGCCATCCTCAAGGCCGTGGCCATCCCCGGCTACCAGGTGCCCTTTGCCGGGCGCGAGATGCCCATGCCCTACGGCTGGGGCACGGGCGGCATCCAGCTGTCCGCCTCCATCCTCGGCCCGGACGACGTCTTCAAGGTCATCGACCAGGGCGCGGACGACACCACCAACGCGGTCTCCATCCGCAAGTTCTTCGCCAAGGTCACCGGGGTTACGACCACGGAGCGGACCACGGAGGCCACGGTCATCCAGACCCGCCACCGCATCCCCGAGACCCCGCTTTCGGAAGGCCAGATCATGGTCTACCAGGTGCCCATCCCCGAGCCCCTGCGCTGGGTGGAGCCGCGCGAGACCGAGACGCGGACCATGCACGCGCTCGAGGAGTACGGGGTCATGCACGTCCAGCTCTACGAGGACATCGCCCGGCACGGGCGTATCGCCACCAACTACATGTACCCGGTCAAGGTCAACGGGCGGTATATCATGAGCCCGTCGCCCATCCCCAAATTCGACAACCCCAAGCTCGACGACTCCCCGGCCCTGCACGTCTTCG
The DNA here is from genome assembly GCF_041414475.1 of Pseudodesulfovibrio karagichevae. Taxonomy (NCBI): domain Bacteria; kingdom Pseudomonadati; phylum Thermodesulfobacteriota; class Desulfovibrionia; order Desulfovibrionales; family Desulfovibrionaceae; genus Pseudodesulfovibrio; species Pseudodesulfovibrio karagichevae. The sequence goes on along the minus strand of NZ_JBGLYH010000032.1, from coordinate 6,008 downwards.
GCGCGGGCCGCGAGAAGCGCATCTACGCCATCCCGCCCTACACCGAAGTAAAGAGCCTCGACTTCGAGGACTACCCCTTCGAGGTGGAAACCTGGGACGGCTGCTGCGCCCTGTGCGGGGCCACGGACAGCTACCTGGACGAGGTCATCCTGAACGACGCGGGCGAACGCATGTTCGTCTGCTCGGACACGGACTACTGCGCCACCCGGCGCTCCCGGGGCCACACCGGGCCCATGGCCGGACGCGAGGAGTTCTCGGAACTGACGGGCGCAAAGACGGACAAACAGGACGAAAACGAATGACGACCCTACCGCAACCCATGATCCGCGTGCGCAACGTCACCAAGAAATACGGCGAGATGATCGGCTGCCGGGACATCTCCTTCGACCTCTGGCCCGGCGAGGTCATGGGCATCGTGGGCGAGTCCGGCTCGGGCAAGTCCACCCTGCTTGGCTGCCTGTCCGGCAGGCTCGAACCCACCGCCGGATCGGTCGGCTACGCGTCCCGCGAGTTCGGCGACATCGACGTGCACGGCTGCGCCGAGCCCGTCCGCCGCAAACTGCTGCGCACCGAGCTCGGCGTGGTCCACCAGAACCCGCGCGACGGCCTCAGGCTGGGCGTCACCGCCGGGGCCAACCTCGGCGAGCGGCTCATGTCCGTGGGCGCGCGCCACTACGGCAACATCCGCGCCGAGGCCCTCAAGTGGCTGGCCGAGGTGGAGATCGAGGCCGGGCGCATCGACCACTTTCCCAAGACCTTTTCCGGCGGCATGCAGCAGCGGCTGCAGATCGCCTGCAACCTGATCACCCAGCCCCGGATCGTGTTCATGGACGAGCCCACCGGCGGCCTGGACGTGTCCGTGCAGGCCAAGCTCCTGGACCTGCTGCGCAACCTGGTCTCCCGGCTCGGGTTGTCGGTCATCATCGTCACCCACGACCTGGCCGTGGCCCGGCTCCTGGCCCACCGGCTGATGGTCATGCAGCGCGGCGAGGTGGTCGAGACCGGCCTGACCGATCAGGTCCTGGACGACCCCCAACACCCCTACACCCAGCTGCTGGTCTCCTCGATCCTGCAGGCCTAGGAACGACAATGCCCACAGACAACACCATGATTTCCGTCCGCAATCTGGACAAGACCTTCACCCTGCACACCCAGGGCGGCACGGTCATCCCGGTCTTCTCCGGCCTGACCCTGGACGTGTCCGCCGGCGAGTGCGTGGCCCTGGCCGGGGCCTCGGGCGCGGGCAAGTCCTCGCTGATCTGCTCGCTCTACGGCAACTACCGGCCGCAGGCCGGGTCGGTGGCCATCCGCCACGAGGGCGGGATGGTCGACATCGTCACGGCCACCCCCAGGCAGGTGCTCGACATCCGCAGGAAGACCATGGGCTACGTCAGCCAGTTCCTGCGCGTGGTGCCGCGCGTCCCGGCCCTGGACGTGGTGGCCGAGCCCCTGGTGACGCTGACCGGCGACCTGAAGGGGGCCCGCGACCGGGCCGCCTTCCTGCTGAAACGGCTGAACATCCCGTCCGCCCTGTGGTCCCTGCCCCCGGCCACCTTCTCGGGCGGCGAGCAGCAGCGGGTCAACATCGCGCGCGGCTTCAGCGTGGAATACCCGGTCCTGCTCCTGGACGAGCCCACGGCCTCCCTGGACGCCGAGAACCGGCGGGTGGTGGTCTCTCTCATCAACGAGGCCAAGGCGAGGGGCACGGCCGTGGTCGGCATCTTCCACGACGAGGAAGTGCGCGACCTGGTGGCCGACAGACTGTTCGAAATGCGCAGCTTCAAGGAGGCCGCATGACCAAGGACCGCATTCTCAAGAACGCCCGCATCGTCCTGCGCGACGAGGTCGTCACCGGCTCGGTCAGGGTAGCGGACGGGATCATCCAGTCCATCGACCACGGCCCGTGCAACGCGACGGGCGCGGAAGACCTGAACAACGATTATCTCCTGCCCGGCTTCGTGGAGCTGCACACCGACAACCTGGAGCAGGAGCTGGAGCCGAGGCCGGGCGTGTTCTGGCCCGACCCCATCGGCGCGGTCCTGGCCCACGACAACACCATGGCGGGCGCGGGCGTCACCACGGTGCTCGACGCGGTCTCGCTGGGCGAATACCACGACGGGCCCAACCGCTCGGAGATGATGGCCATGTCCCTGCGGGCGCTGGGCCGGGCGCGGGCCACCGGCGTGCTCAGGGCGGACCACCGGCTGCACCTGCGCTGCGAATTCTCCGACCCCAAGGTCCTGGACATGCTCCTGCCGCACATCGACGACCCGGAGCTCATGCTCGTCTCGCTCATGGACCACACGCCGGGCCAGCGCCAGTTCACGGACACGGACAAGTACCGCAAATATTACAAGAAGGGCTGGAGCGACGAAGAGTTCGCCGAGATCGCGAACCGGCTTCGCGCCACCCAGGAGGCGTGCGCGGCGGACAACCGGCTGTCCATCGTGGCCCTGTGCCGCGAGCGCCATCTGCCCATGGCCAGCCACGACGACACCCTGGCCGAGCACGTGGCCCAGGCCGTGGCCGAGGGCATCGCCATCTCCGAGTTTCCGACCACCGTCGAAGCCGCCCGCCTGGCCCGCGAAGCGGGCATCCGCATTGTCATGGGCGGCCCCAACCTGGTCCGGGGCGGGTCCCACTCGGGCAACGTCTCGGCCCGCCATCTGGCCGAAGCGGGCCTGCTCGACATCATCTCCTCGGACTACGTGCCCGGCAGCCTGGTTGCCGGGGCCTTCGCCCTGCACCGCCGCCTGGGTTTCTCCCTGCCCGAGGCCGTGGCCCGGATCAGCGCCAACCCGGCGCAGGCCGTGGGCCTTTCCGACCGGGGGAGCATCGCCTGCGGGCTGCGCGCGGACCTGGTCCGGGTGCGCGAGATCGAGGGCGTGCCCGCCGTGTTACGGACATGGGCGGTCGGATGCTCGGGAACGCTTGAAATCACAACCAAAAACGCGGCCTGATTGTTACAGCCGCAAGCGACGATTTCGTCAAACCGTCACCCGGTCACAATACCCCTGTTGCAGGGAATGTGTAGACCCTTCACGGTAAGGGAAGCTGCCGCCTTCGGGCCGGGCGCCTCCCCCGAACATATCCACAGAACGAGTCGGGAGGCTTTCATGAAATCCATCAATATCCGCAATCGTCAGCAACGCGAGGCAATCCAGGCCAAGGGGCTGAGCAAGGTCTACCCCAACGGCACCGTGGCCCTGAAAGACGTGTCCGTGACCGTCAACGCCAGCGACTTCTGCGTCATCATCGGCCTGTCCGGGGCGGGCAAGTCCACGCTCCTGCGCTGCATGAACCGGCTGATCCGCCCGACCCAGGGGTCCATCGCCCTGTTCGGCGAGGACGTCACCCGGGTCAACGGCGGCCAGCTCCGGCAGGTCCGCCGCCGCGTGGGCATGATCTTCCAGCAGTTCAACCTGGTCCGCCGCCTGACCGTGATCGAGAACGTCCTGGTCGGCCGCCTGCGCTTCAACGCCCATCCGGTCAAGCGCTGCCTGTCCATGTTCCGCCAGTTCTCCAAGGCCGAGCGCGAGTTCGCCTTCGAGTGTCTGCAGCAGGTGGGCATCGGTGACCTGGCCTTCCGCCGGGCCGATGCCCTGTCCGGCGGCCAGCAGCAGCGCGTGGCCATCGCCCGCGCCCTGGCCCAGGAGCCCGAGGTCTTCCTGGCCGACGAGCCCATCGCCAGCCTCGATCCGCGCAGTTCGGAGACGGTCATGCAGATCCTGGCCAAGATCCACGAGGACAAGGGCATCCCGGTGCTCGTGAACCTGCACCACATCGATTTCGCCCAGCGCTACGGCAAGCGCATCCTGGGCATGTCCAAGGGCGAACTGATCTTCGACGGCACGGCCCGCGACCTGAACGCCGAGACCGTGTCGTGCATCTACGGCGACAAGGCGGAAGAGGCCCTGGAAGAGCTCTCCGCCGCCTGATCCATACCCGGCAGCGAACCGGCCGCCGATCGGCAAGAACTGCGTCAACCTCAACAACCACAGGAGATTCCCCAATGTTCTCGAAACTGTCCAAAGTGCTCATGATGGCGGCCCTGGTCCTGACCGTGGCCCTGCCCGGCCTGGCCAACGCCGGCCCGTCCGAGTGGCCCACCACCCTGAAGCTCGGCTTCATCCCCACCGAAGGCGCGGCCGACTCCGCCAAGCGCGCCAAGCCCATCGCCGCCGAACTGGAAAAGGACCTCGGCGTCAAGGTCGAGGTCTTCACCGCCTCCGACTACAACGGCATCATCACCGCCATGGCCAACAAGCACATCGACCTGGCCTACTTCGGCCCCAAGAGCTATGTGGAGGCCGCTGAAAAGGCCAACGCCGAGGCCGTGGTCATGGAGCTGAACAAGGACGGCCAGCCCGGCTATACCGGCATCATCATCACCAAGAAGGGCTCCGGCATCACCGACATGGACAAGGCCAAGGGCAAGACCTTCGCCTTCACCGATCCCAACTCCACCTCCGGCTACCTCGTGCCCAACGTCATCTTCGCCCGCGACATGAAGATCGACCCCGAGAAGTACTTCTCCGAAGTGCGCTTCTCCGGCTCCCACGGCGCGTCCATCCTGGCCGTCAAGAACGGCTCCATCCAGGTGGCCGCCACCAACAACATCGACATGGATCGCATGATCGAGAAGGGCGCCGCCTCCCTCGAGGACTTCAACATCATCAAGCGCTCCGACATGATCCCCGGCGCGCCCATCGCCGTGCGCAAGGACCTGCCCGAAAGCCTGAAGGTGGCCATCGCCGGTTCCCTGCTCAAGATCAACGACGATCCCGAGGCCCTGCAGATCCTGCAGAACGGCGGCTACCGCCACACCTCGGACAAGGACTACGACATGGTCCGCTACCTCAAGCGGCTCAAGGCCGAACTGGCCAAGAAGAAGTAACGATGAATCATGATCTGACACTCGATCAGGTCACTCCCAGGAAGAGCTTCCCCCGGAAGCTCGCCCTGGGGGGCCTGGTGGCCATCGTCCTGGCCGTACTCGTGGCTTCCTACATCTCCACGGACATCGACCCGTTCAAGCTCTACACCAAGCGCCAGAACGCCTTCGAGTACCTGTTCGGCAGGCAGCTCAACGACGCGGACAAGCAGGCGGCCCTGGACCAGGCCAAGCGGCTGCCCGCCATCATCGCCTTCGAGGAGTCCTACCAAACCGTCAAGGCCGAGTACGCCGCCACCGGCAAGACGCTCGACCCGGTGGCCATGCAGCGCGAGGCCCAGAAACGGGCCGACGCCCGCATGAAGGCCATGACCCCGGCGGACCGCGACCGCATCGTCCAGAGCGAATACGACCGCATCGCGGATGAAAAATCCGGCGGCTATTTCCCACCCGAAACCGCCTGGCCGCACCTCCTGGAGTACTCCAAGGCGCTCATCGAGACCGTGGCCATCGCCATCTGGGGCACGCTCATCGCCTTTATCCTGGCCATCCCCATGGCCATGTTCGCAGCCAGCAACACCCTCGAGCTGATGGTCCAGGGCGACGGCGTCTGGCAACGCATGGTCCGCTGGTTCGGCCAGTTCGTCGCCCGGCGCATGCTCGACTTCTGCCGCGGGTTCAACGAGTTCGTCATGGCCCTGATCTTCGTGGCCGTCATCGGCCTGGGCCCGTACGCGGGCGTCCTGGCGCTGGCCATCCACACCTTCGGCATCCTGGGCAAGGTCTTTTCCGAGGCCATCGAACAGATCGAACCCGGCCAGGTGGAGGCCGTCACGGCCTCGGGCGCGGGCCCGGCCCAGATCATGGCCTTCTCGGTCATCCCGCAGGTCATGCCGCTCATCGTCAGCTATACCCTGCTGCGCTTCGAATCCAACGTCCGCTCGGCCACCATCCTCGGCTTCGTGGGCGCGGGCGGCATCGGCTTCCTCATGTTCGACAAGATCAACGGCTACCTCTACCGCGAAGTCTGCACCATGATGATCATGGTCATCGTCTCCGTGACCATCATCGACTACCTCTGCGGCATCCTGCGCCGGAAGTTCGTGTAGAAGAC
>NZ_JBGLYH010000031.1:0-45306 GCF_041414475.1 Pseudodesulfovibrio karagichevae | reverse complement strand
GTCCGGGGGAAGGGGAGAGGGAAGCCCTTTTCAAAGGGTTCCCTCTCCCCTTCCCCCGGCCGCCGGAGGCACCCCATGAGCGACGAGACGCCGCGTGTCGAGATGGAAACGGACATTGTATGCGTGGGCTTCGGCCCTGCCGCGGGCGGGTTTCTGACGACCCTGACGCGCGGGCTGATGAACGAGGACGGCACGTTCGCGGCCGAGTCCAAGGTCATGCCGGGCATGCCGCCCCAGGTCATCTGCTACGAGCGCGCCGACGACATCGGCTTCGGCGTGTCGGGCGTGGTCACCAAGGGCCGCGCCATCCGGGCCACGTTCCCGGACCTGGACCTGTCCCAGATTCCCATGGCCTGCGAGGTCAGGGAGGAGAAGGTCCTGTTCCTGACCGACCCGGTGGGCGCGAGCCGCAGGCCGGGCCTGTTCAAGCTGGCCGACAAGGTCCTGGGCGGGTTCATGAAGGACGGCGCGTACGAGCTGCCGTACATCCCCAAATTTCTGGAAAAACATCCGGGCATGCTGTTCTCCATCGGCCAGCTCAACCAGTGGGTGGGCGCGAATCTGATGGGCACGGGCATGGCCCAGATCTGGCCGTCCAGCCCGGTGGCCGAACCGCTCGTGGAGGGCACGGCCGTCAAGGGCGTGCGCATGGCCGACCAGGGCGTGGACAAGGACGGCACCCCGAACGCGGGCTACATGCCCGGCATGGACATGAAGGCCGCCCTGACCGTGGTGGCCGACGGCCCGGTGGGTCCGGTGGGCCAGAAACTCAACCGCAAGCTGGGCATGCCCGAGGGCAACCACCAGCGCGAGTGGGCCGTGGGCATGAAGTGCGTGGTCGACCTGCCCGAGGGCTGCGACTGGCAGCCGGGCACCGTGCTGCACACCATCGGCTACCCCGAGCCCGAGATTTTCGGCTTCCTGTACGTCTACCCCGGCAACGTCGCCTCTTTGGGCATCTTTGTGCCGTCCTGGTTCGACAACCCGGTGCGCACCGCCTACCGCTACATGCAGCACTGGATGTTCCATCCGTACCTGTGGAAGCGGCTCCAGGGCGGGACCCTGCGTTCCTGGGGGGCCAAGTCCCTGAACGAGTCGGGAAAGCACGGCGAGCCAATCCTGTGCGGCGACGGGTTCGCGCGCATCGGCGAGGGCTCCGGCTCGACCAACGTGCTCACCGGCTCGGGCGTGGACGAGGCCTGGGCCACGGGCGTGCAGCTCGGCGAGGCCGTGCTCGAACTGCTCAAGTCCGGGCGCGCCTTCACCAAGGAGAACCTGGAAAACACCTATGTTTCGCGCCGCCGCGCCTCCTGGGTCGAACAGGAGGCCGAGGTGGCCAAAAAGTCCCGCGACGGCTTCACCAAGTCCGTGGTCTCCGGCTTCCTCGGCATGGGCCTGACCGGCCTGACCAACGGCCTCCTGAACATGCCGGGCAAGGCGATCAAGCCCCAGGACCGCATCCCGTCCGTGGAGGACTATTACCGCGACGTCATCCCGGCGGGCGAGATCGCGGCCATCCGCGCCGAGTGCGCCAAGAAGGGCGCGAGCCTGCACGACGCGCTCATGGACCGCGCAGGCTGGCCCGAAATCCCCCTGGACGGCCAGCTGCTGGTCTCCCACCAGGATGCCCTGCTCATGGGCGGCAAGGTCCAGGCCAACCCCGGCTACGGAGACCACGTGCGCTTCGCGGACACGGCCCTGTGCGCCAAGTGTCGCGAACAGGTCTGCATCGAGGCCTGCTCGGGCCAGGCCATCTACACCAATCCCGAGGGCGGCGCGCCGCTGTTCGACCGCGAAAAATGCGTCCACTGCGGGGCGTGCATGTGGAACTGCAGCAAGTCCAACCCCGACGATCCCGAGAGGACCAACGTCAAGTTCATGGCCGGGTCCGGCGGGCTGCATTCAGTGGAGAATTAGGGTAAGACAGGATCGAATCGCCTGCGGCGAATTGACGGATGATTTCGCCTCCGGCGGCCAAGGGGTTATGACCCCTTGGAACCCCGTTGTCGCCTTCGGCGAAGTTGTTCATTAAAAGAAGAGAGCCGTACTCGCGCGGAAGCACCCCGCGAAGCGGCGACATAAAGTTTTGGAGATTCTTAAGAACCTTTTTCAAAAGGTTCTTAAGCCGTCGGAGACGCCCCCCGGCGAGGGGAAGGAGTCGAATCGCCTGCGGCGAATTGGACGGATGATTTCGCCTCCGGCGGCCAAAGGGCGAGCCCTTTGGAATCCCGTTGTCGCTTTCGGCGAAGTTGTTCATTAAAAGAAGAGAGCCGTACTCGCGCGGAAGCACCCCGCGAAGCGGCGACAAAAAGTTTTGGAGATTCTTAAGAACCTTTTTCAAAAGGTTCTTAAGCCGCCGGAGGCATCCCCGCGCAGCGGTGGCCGACGGCATCGAATGGACGGCATGAGAAATGCGATTGCCGCCGCTAATCAAGGAGAACATTGAATGGGTAGTGAATTCCACATCGTGGTCTGCGGCTCCATCGTTCCGGACCCGCTCCAGACCCTCGCGCCCCAGGACGGGCCTGCCGGGCCGTCCCTGAAGAACGAAATGATGCTTCCCGCCGTGCTCGACCCGTGGGCCGGGCACGCCCTGTTCGAGGCCGCGAACCTTGCGGCCAAGAATCCGGGCAGCCAGGTCTGGCTGGTCAGCCTCGGCCCCAAGGCCAAGCTGCAGCAGGTCATGATGTCCGTTTCCCAGAAGGCCCCCTTCCAGCTGGTCGTGGCCGACGGCTCGGCCTCCGGCTTCACCGACGCTTGCGAGACCGCCAAGGTTCTGGCCGGGGCCATCGAGGGCATCGGCGGCCTGGACAAGTCCAAGCTGCTGCTCTTCGGCGGCTGGCAGTCCGCTTCGCGCGGCTCCGGCGCGGTTATCCAGATGGTCGGCGAACTGCTCGGCGTGACCGAACAGTTCCAGGGCGTGGACCGGCTCACCGTGAACGGTGACGGTTCCCTGGAGGTGCTCGAGCGCGTGGAGGGCGGAGCTTACCAGAAGTCCGTGGTGGACGGCGCTCCGGCCGCGTTCGGCTGGGCCACGGGCGAACTGCCCGAGCCGCCGAACAACCCGCAGGTGGGCATGCAGAACATGCAGAAGAACATGCCCGCGCTGATGCAGGCCAAGCCCGCCGACCTGTCCGGCACGAGCCTGAAGTTCACCTCGGTGGAGCTGCCCCAGCAGCGCCGCGAGACCCGCATCGTCAAGGACATGCCGGTGGATGACATGGCCAAAGAAATCGTCGAATGGATCAAGGGCTAGGGGGTATCGCCATGACTGTTTTGTATCTTGCACACACCGAATGCGACAATTCCCTGCACAAATCCGCCCTTGAGGCGCTGACCGCCGCCAAGGCGCTGGCCGACGGCATGGGTTCCGACCTGGTGGTCGGGCTCATCGGCGCGGACGTGGCCGAGGCCGCCGGAACCATCGGCGGTTGCGGCGCGAAATTCTACGCGGTGTCCGGTCCCGAGTTCGCGGACGGACGCTATGCCTCCGACCTGGTGGCCGCCGAGGCCATCGCCAAGGCGTGCTCGCCCGAAGTGGTGGTGGCGCCGGCCACGTCCCGCTTCAGCCGGGCCCTGCCCGGCCTGGCCATCCGTCTGGGCGGCCGGGTGGACACCCACCTGTCCGGCCTGTCGGCCGAGGACGGCAAGCCCGTGGCCAAGCGCTGGTTCTACCGCCAGCGCATGGAGGGCACCCTGACCCGCGACGAGCGGCCCTGGGTGCTGACGCTCGATTCCGGCTGCGCCGAGCCCTTTGCGGGTGCGGGCGCGGCGGACGTGGATGCGTTGACCGTGGACGTGGCCTCGCGGACCAAGGTGGCGGGCATGGAGTGCGCCTCCGAGGACCAGCAGACCATCCGGCCGGACGCGGCCCTGCTCTTCGTGGCGGGCGCGGGCTGGACCAAGAAGCAGGCCGACGGGGCCACGCACGTGCCCGAGGCCGAGGAGACCATCCGCGTCTTCCTGGACGCCACCAAGTCGTCGCTCGGCTCGTCCAAGTCCCTGGTGGACATCTCGGGCGAGGGCGGCGCGGTCATCTCGTTTCTGACGCACATGCACCAGGTCGGGCAGACCGGCGCGACCCCGCGCCATCCCAAGGGATTGTCCACCTGCTGCCACGGCGAGGAACCGCACGTGGTCGGCTGGCGCTTCATCAAGGAGCGCAGGGCCATCAACCTGGACGCCGGTTGCGGCTGGGCCCAGGGCAAGTGCGACGTGCTCTACGTGGGCGACGCCTTCGCCATCATGAAGAAGGTCAACGAACTGCTCGGCTGATCCGGGCGAATAGATGATAGTGGAGGCCGCACCTGTTTCGGGTGCGGCCTTTTTTCCTGTGAACGCTTCGGAGGACCCTCGTGAATCCCAGATATATCGTTCTCATCCTGGCCGCGCTGTCAGTGGCCTTTTTCGTCTACCGGCAATTCGGGCAGGCCGAGCCCGAGGGTGTCACCGCCGTGAGCGCGGTTCAGGCCCAGGCCGACCTGGCCGCCGACCCGGACATCCGCGTCCTCGACATCCGCACCCCGGCCGAATACGCCGAAGGGCACATCCGGGGGGCGCTGAATCTCGACTTCCTGAGCGCGGATTTCGCCGAGCGGCTGGGGCGGCTCGACCGGGACGCGAAATATCTCGTCTATTGCCGGTCGGGCAACCGCAGCGCCCGGGCCATGAAGGTCTTCGGGCGGCTCGGCTTCAGCCGGGTCCTGCATATGTCGCGGGGCATACGGGACTGGCAGGGGCAGGGATTGCCGCTGGTCAAATAGCCCGGGCGGAAACCGCCGCCGTGCATACGGCGTCCAGGAGCTCCTCGGCGTCGAAGGGCTTGGTCACCACGCCGTTCATGCCCGCCACGAGGAATCGCTGGCGGTCCTCGTCGCCTGCGAAGGCGGTCAGGCCGATGATCGGGATATGGGCGTCGATGCCCTCGGCCGCGCCCGAGCGGATGATCTCCGTGACCTCCATGCCGTTGATGACCGGCATCTGCACGTCCATGAGCACCAGGTCGAAGCCGCCGCGCATCAGGGCGTCGATGGCGCGCTGGCCGTTGTCCACCACGGTGGTGTCGTGCCCGTGCTTCCGGAGCAGTTTCGAGGTGACCAGGGCGTTGACTTCCTCGTCCTCGGCCACGAGGATGTTCAGGCGCAGGCCTGCCTTCTCCTCGGCCGAGCAGGCGTCGGCCCGTTCCGGCCGGTGCAGCAGGGGCACGGTCAGGGTGAAGACCGAGCCTTCGCCCGGGCGGCTCTGGAGGTCGATGCTCCCGTCCATGATCTCGGCCAGCTTGCGGGAGATGGTCAATCCCAGCCCCGCGCCGCTGTAGCGCTTGGTCATGTACTCCTCGCCGAGCATGAAGCTCTCGAACACGGATTCCAGTTTGTTCTCGGGGATGCCCACGCCGGTGTCGGTCACCGCCACGCACAGGCTGACCCGGTCCGGCACGTCCGCGATCGGCTCGCAGTGCGCCGTGACCGTGACGGAGCCGTTTTCGGTGAATTTCACGGCGTTGTGCACCAGGTTGACGAGGATCTGGCGGAGTTTTTCCGCGTCGCCGTGGACCGTGGCCGGAAGCCCCTGGTCCAGGCTGCAACGCAGGCGAAGCCCCTTGGTTTCGGCCTGGGAAAGCAGGGGGTCGACGGCCGCATGGATGATGCCGGGCAGGTCGAAGTCCACGCGGTTCAGCCCGGTGCCCCCGGATTCGATGTGGGAAAGATCGAGCAGGGAGGAGAGCAGCCCGGACAGCTGGATGCTCGATTCCAGGCTCAGGGTCAGGTATTCCTTTTGTTCGTCCGTCAGCCCCTTGGTGCCGAGCAGCAGCTGGGTCATGCCCATGATGCCGTTCAGGGGCGTGCGCAGCTCGTGGCTCATGTTGGCCAGGAATTGGCTCTTGGCCCGGTCGGCCTGTCGGGCCTCGCGCATGGCCCGGACCAGGTCCGTTTTCATGCGCTTGCGCTGGATGATGTGCCAGACCCCTTCCATGATCAGGGAGAGCTGAACCGCGTCGGACTCGGTGTACTCCTCGTCCTTGTTGGCCACCCCGACCAGCATGCGGATGCGGTTCTTTTCCATGACCGGCACGTTCATGTGCCGGACGAGGGGCACGTGCCCCTCGGGGGTGCCCCGCCTGCCGGAGGATCTGGCGTAGTCGTTGGTGATGATCGTCCTGCGCTGCCGGACGGCGTCGGCCCACAGCCCGGCACCCTCGATCCTGAATATCCGGGACTTGTCGCGCACCGTGCATTCGCCCAGGTCCGGGACCGCCCAGGGGCGAAGGGACAGGATGGACTCGGATTCGTCCAGGAAGCCGATGTACCCCATGCGGCTGTCGGTCATGTACACGCTCTGGACCAGGGCGTAGTCGAGGATTTCCTCCTCGGTGCGGTCGATCATCCGCGAGAGGGTGTACAGGGTCTTGAACCGTTGTTCGTCCAGATCGGACTTCATCTCGCGCCGACGCCGCACGGTGATGTCCCGCAGGATGATCACGAACAGGGCGTCGCCGTCGAGTTCGAGCGCGTGGGAGCGGATTTCCACGGGCGTGGCCCGGCCCGGCCCGCACAGGGTGTGCTCGATGCGCCGGGAGCCGGTCTCGAACACGGGTTCCCCTTCGGCCAGGGCCGCGAAATTGGTGATGACCTCGCCGGGCGTCCGGTTCAGGAGCTCCTCGCGGGTCAGGCCGAGCAGGGCGCAGGCGGCCCGGTTGGCTTCGATGATGCGCGCTTCGCTCGGGTTGCCCCCCTCCGTCCGGCAGGCCAGGGCGGCTTCCGGTTCCTGCAGTGCGAGGATGTTGCGGAGGAGGTCGGCGTGGATCATGGCCGGGGTGTCTCCCCCAGGGTGCGGGCGATGAATTTGAGCAGCGGAACCTTGCGGATCGGCTTGGCCATGAAGTCCGAGCATCCGGCCTTCATGGAGCGCTGCCGGTCCTCGGCAAAGGCGTTGGCGGATACGGCCACGATGGGCACGGGGCGCAGACCGTGCTCCTTTTCGAAGTTGCGGATTTCACGGGTGGCGTCGAGCCCGTCCATGATCGGCATGAAGATGTCCATGAGCACCAGTTCGTAGGAGCCGTTTTTGAACCGGGCCACGGCCTCGCGGCCGTTCTCGGCGAAGTCCAGGGTGTAGCCGGAATCGGAGAAGTACAGGGAGAGGAGCATCTGGTTGCTCTCCGAGTCCTCGGCGATAAGGATGTGCACGGGCTTGTCCGTCCCGTCGTCCCTGGCGGGCTGCATGTCGTTCACTCTCGTCCCCCTGTTGTCCGGTTCCTGTCCTGTGTGGGCGTGCCTGCTCAGAAAGTCAACTGCATCCACCCGCTTTTGAGCATTTCGGTAAAGGGTTCGCCGACATAGAGTACGTTCGCGCCGAGACTTTCGAGCTTCCCGACCACACTGTAATTCTCGGCGCAGGCCCGGCAGGCCCAGACCTCCACGCCGTCGGCCATCATCTCCTCGAGCCGCGTGCGGATGTGCTCGTCCCGGGCCGCGAGGGCCGCCGAGGGCCCCCAGATGATCAGCCGGACCTGTTTCCACCAGCTCTTGTTCAGTGCGTTTTGCGCGTACATGAAGGCCAGGTTGTCGGCCACTTCGGGATCGGGGGAACTCCAGACGATGCACAGGGCGTCGCGTGCGGGCGTAGTATTCATTTTCAGGCCTGCGGGCGGCACGTTTCGTACCGGTTAAAAGTGTGATCATCGTATACATAGCCCAGTGTGGTTTTCTGGGCAAGTATTCAGCTGATGAATATTGGATATTTTGATGGGCGCATCGGCGAAACCGATTGGACCGCGTTCCGTAGGGCCGGGTATGCTGGGATCAAAACGGAGGTGCCCATGAAAACGGCCCTGTTGCTCATCGATCTGCAAAACGATTACTTTCCCGGCGGGCGCATGGAACTCGTCGGTTCCGAGGCCGCCTCGGCCCGTGCGGCGCAGGCCCTCAGGCTGTTCCGGAAGCGCGGCCTGCCCGTGTTCCACGTGCGCCACGAGGCGCTCAAGCAGGGCGCGACCTTTTTCCTGCCCGGCACGGCGGGGGCGGACATCCACGCCTCGGTCCCGCCCGTGGACGGCGAGCAGGTGGTTACCAAGCACTACCCCAACAGCTTCCGGGAGACGGACCTCCTCGACCGGCTGCGCGCGGCGGGCGCGACCCGCCTGGCCGTGGCCGGGATGATGACCCACATGTGCCTGGACGCCGGGGTGCGCGCGGCCGTGGACCTCGGCTTCGAGTGCGCGGTCCTGTCCGACGCGTCGGCCACCCGCGACCTGGAGTTCAACGGCCGGGTCATTCCCGCTGCCCAGGTGCACGGCGCGTTCCTGGCCGCCCTGCAGGCGGCCTACGGCCCGGTCATGACCGTGGATGAACTGCCGTCACGGTTCCTGGACTAGCAGCAGGCGGAATCGACCTTGCGCCCGGTGAGGCGGTGCAGCCAGACCGAGATGAGGTAGGAGGCGCAGCCCACGCCGGGCGTGACCGTGACCGCCCGGACCGGGCAGTTGGTCGCGCAGGCCCCGCATTCCATGCAGGCGTCCGGGTCGAGGATGACCGCCTTTTTCCCACGCAGTTCGAGGATGCGGTGGGGGCAGACCTCCACGCAGGCCCCGCAGCCGATGCAGGTGTCCGAGTTCAGGGCCAGGGTGGCCACGCCGTCCAGGTAGCGGAAATGTTTCATCGCGGGCTCCTTTAGTTGATGAACGGCGCGGCCAGCCACAGGACCAGGGCCGCGACCCCGGCCAGGGCCTGGAACGGGATGCCCCGGCGCATCTCCTTTTCCACGCCCGAGGGCGAGGTGAACGGAGTGGAGCCGGTGAAGTTCATGGCCAGGTAGGACGACACGGCCGTAACCCACAACAGGACGGCGGCCGGTTCGAGCCCCCCGCGCAGGGGCAGCAGCCATAGGGCGAGCAGCCCTGCCGTCGCGCCGGTCAGCGCGCCCTTGGGCCAGAACATGCGCCACGGCAGCTGGTCGAGCAGCAGGGGCACCGCGACGCAGCCCGCCAGCATGCCGAACACGGTGGCCAGCACGGCGGCGAGCCCCCGTTGCCATAGGGCGGACAGCGAAAAGATGTCAGGGCCGACGCCCGACAGCAGGAAGAGCGCGGGCAGGGCCCAGGCCAGCGGTTTCCAGAGCAGGAACAGTTCCACCGGGATGAGCACGGCCCGTTCCTTCAGAGGGAAGGCGACCATGCGCATGGCCTGGTCCGCGCGGTTGCCGCCCGCGAGAAATTCGGGCAGGTCCTCGGCCCGAACCGGTCCCCACGTCACCTTGAAGCCGCACGCCTTCCTGACCTCGCGTGCGGACACGCCCGTGGCCCCGAGCTGGGGCAGGATCAGTTCGCGGTGGGCCACCACCTGGTCGAGCTTCGCCCGGTCCACGCTGAAGATGATCTCGTCGGTGGAGAACAGTCCCTTGCCCGCCGCGCACCACACGTTGATGCCGCGCGTGTCCGCCACCAGCAACCAGGCGTCGACGCCCGGAAGCTCGCGGCGCACCGCGTCGAAGGTCAGCTTGTAGTTGGCCGTGACCAGGACCGGGGAGTCCGGGGTGGGGTCGCCCAGGCCGTACAGGCCGGGAACCACTTTGTAATTGCTGCGGATCGCCCCCAGCCTCGCCAGGGCCGTGCCCAGCCGGTCGGACGGCAGCATGTCCGTGCGCACGCGCGGGACCGGCCCGGCGGGCGTTTCCAGGAATCCGTCCACGAACGGCTCGATGGCGTATCCCGGCTTTTCAAAGACCCCGGCACGGGGGTCGGGCTTGGGTCCTCAACAGGGGGCGTCGCCATGCGACGCGTCGGGCGCGCAGGGAGCGGGGGCGCAGGCATTGGAAGGGCGGGCGTCAAGGGGCGCCATCAGGCCCAGGGGTTCGAGGCCGGATCCGTCGGCGGGCTTGCAGTCGAGGGGTTTCATGACGCCTCCGGGGTGATCGCCAGGAGCGCCCGGATGAGCGGGGCGAACCGGTTCACGGTCTCCCGGTCCACGCAGTAGCAGGTCCGGGGGCCTTCCACCTCGCCGCGCACCAGGCCGGATTCCTTGAGAATCTTGAGGTGCTGGCTGACCGTGGACTGGGCCAGGGGCAGCCCCTCGACCAGGTGCCCGCAGGTACAGCTATGTTCAGTCATCAACTGCCTGAGGATGCGGATGCGGGCGGGATGGGCCAGCCCCTTGCAGACGTTGGCCAGAAAGGCCTCGTCGTCGCTGTGCATGGGCGGGTTGAAGAACATGGCGTCTCCGTGGTTCATTTATCGTTAATCGACGATAAGCGATATGCGCCCGGTTGTCAACGGCGCGGACCGGCGTGCTAGACCGCCGGCCGGGTCCCGGCCAGCCGTCGCTGGGCGCGCATGGCCATGACCGATTCCACAGTGTACACGGTCAGGCCGGACCAGATCAGGGCGAAGGTCAGCAGGTGGCCGGCGTTGAACGGCTCCCTGTAGACGAACACGCCGAGCAGGAAGGCGATGGACGGGGACAGGTACTGGAGCAGGCCCAGGGTGGTCAGCTGGAGCCGCCGGGCGCCGTAGGCGAAGCCGATGAGCGGCGAGGCCGTGACCACGCCCGCGCCCATGAGCAGCAGGTCCACGTTGAGTCCCTGGTGGAACAGGGCGGACGTGCCGTGGGCCTGGAGCCAGAGGATGTAGGCCAGGGCGAACGGGCCCAGGACCAGGGTTTCGAGGAACAGGCCGGGCAGGGACTCCACCGAGGCGATCTTGCGCAGCAGCCCGTACAGGCCGAAGCTGACCGCCAGGGCCAGGGATATCCACGGCAGCTGGCCGTGGGCGATCACCGAGTTGGCCACGCCCAGGGCGGCCAGGCCGATGGCGACCATCTGCAGGGGCCGCAGCCGCTCGCGGAAGAAGACGAAGCCGAGCAGGACGTTGACCAGGGGGTTGATGTAGTAGCCCAGGCTCGTGTCCAGGACGTGGTCGTTGTTCACGGCCCAGATGTACAGCAGCCAGTTGCAGCCGATCATCAGCGAGCTTCCAGTCAGGATGAGCAGGTCGCGTCTGGATTTCAGCGGGGCGAAGGTGTCGCTCCATCCCCGGCGCAGGGTCAGGATGACGGCGATGAAGAGCAGGGACCAGACCACCCGGTGGCAGAGAATCTCGAAGGGATTCACGGTGATCAGGGACTTCCAGTACACGGGCAGGAGCCCCCAGCCGAAGAAGGCGGCCAGGGCGGCGGCGAAGCCGTAGGATGTCTGCTTGGGGTCGATGTTGCGCATGGGGTTCTCTCTCGGGGTATCGGAGCGAGAAGATACCCGTGGACGCGTGCCGGGTAAAGTCGGAAAAGGCGATGCCCCCGATCAGGAACGGCACATGGACCCGGCCAGCCTGCTCAGGGTACGTACTCCCTGTTCCAGCTCGTCGGTCCACGGGCAGCCGCAGCTCAACCGGATGTAGTTGGCGAACTTGTCCTGGGTGGAGAAGATGGCTCCGGGCGCGATGCCCACGCCCTCGGCCCGGGCCTGGAAGAACAGCTCCACCGAGTCCACGGACTTGGGCAGTTCCAGCCAGAGGACCGCGCCGCCCACGGGGTGCGTCACCCTGGTCCCGGCCGGGAAATGGCGGCCCAGGTGGAGCTGCATGGTATCCATCTGCCGCTCCAGGTCCGTGCGCAGCTTTTTCAGGTGGCGTTCAAGGCGGCCCTGGCGCAGGTATTCGGCGATGGCCATCTGGGCCGGGGCCGAGCTGGACACGTTGGTGGTGGCCTTGATCTCCAGCGCCTTCTGGCGGTACCGGCCGGGCAGCATCCAGCCCACCCGGAAGCCGGGCGCGATGGTCTTGGAAAAGGACGAGCAGAGCAGGACCAGCCCCTTCCTGTCGAACTGCTTGAAGGTGCCGGGCCGCTTGGGGCCGAAGTGCAGGTCCGTGTACACGTCGTCCTCCACCAGGGGGATGTCGCGCCTGGCCAGCATGTCGACGATCTCCCGCTTGGCCTCGTCCGGGGTCAGGCTGGAGTCCGGGTTGTTGAAGTTGGGCGCTAGCACGCAGGCCGCGATGTCGAATGTCTTGAGCGCGCGGGCCAGTTCGGCGGGCGAGACCCCGTGCTCCGGGTCGGACGGCACCTCGATGGCGCGCAGCCCCAGGGTTTCGAGCAGTTGCAGGAAACAATAGTAGGTCGGCGACTGGATGAGCACGGTGTCGCCCCGGCGGCAGACCGAGCGCAGGGAGAGGTACAGGGCCTCCATGCACCCGGCGGTGATCAGCGGATCGTCGGGCTCGGCCGGGATGCCGAACTCCATGGACCGGTAGGCGATCTGGCGGATGAGTTTCGGGTCGCCGGGGATGGGCGCGTAGCCCATGGCCCGCTCGGGCTCGGCCCGGACCATGGCCGCGGTTATCCGGCCGAGTTCGCGCAGGGGCATGCGCTGGGGACCGGGCGCGATGACGTCGAGCGCCACGCGGTCCGCCGCGCCCACGGATTCGAGCACGCTTTGTATCAGCCCGATGCGGGTCACCGGCCTGGGTTGGGCCATGGGCGTGGGCGCGGTCTCGGTGCGCGGCAGGCGCTTGGACTTGCGGCGCACGAAGAACCCGGACCGGGCGCGGGCCTCGATGACCCCCTTGCGTTCCAGCTCCAGGTACGCCTGGTTGACCGTGGACACGGACACGCCGAGCTTGGTGCTCAGGGAGCGCAGGGAGGGCAGCTTGTCGCCCAGCCCGAGCGCGCCCGCGTCGATCATGGACATGACGTTCTTCTCCACGGTCCGGTATCGGTATGTCTCCATGGTTCACCTGAATCTGTTTCGTATGAATTTTGTTTGAACTGTATCTGTACCGATTACAGAAATTCGGCTTTACTGCAAGACATGGATACAGCAGATTAACCGGGCCATGGCCCGAAAAACGCTCAGAGAGAAGTTCGTCATGACCACCCAAACCCTTGCCGGGGAACAGACCGGTTCACCCATGATGTCCGCCGCCCGACAGGTGGCGCCCATTGTCATGGGCTACCTGCCCGTGGGCGCGGCCTACGGCGTCCTGGCCCAGCAGGCCGGGCTGTCCCTGCTCAACACCGTGCTCATGTCGGTCCTGGTCTACGCCGGGTCCGCCCAGCTCATCGCCGTGGCCATGTTCGCGGCGGGCCTGAATCCGGTCTCGATCATCGCCACCACCTTCGTGGTCAACCTGCGCCACCTGCTCATGAGCGCGTCGCTGGCCCCGAACCTCAAGAGCTGGAACAAGTGGGAGCTGGCCTTGTTCGCCTACGAGGTCACGGACGAGTCGTTCGCCGTGCACTCGGTGCGTTTTGCGCGCGGCGACCTGAACAAGACCACCTGTTTCGGCATCAACGGGCTGGCCCAGATATCCTGGGTGCTGGCCTCGTTCGCGGGCTATTTCGCCGGGGCGTCCATCCCGAGCGTGGAGCCGCTGGGCATCGACTACGCCCTGCCCGCCATGTTCATCGCGCTCCTGGTCATGCAGATGAAGAACGTCCTGCACATCCTGGTGGCCGGGTTCAGCGGCCTGCTCGCCCTTGTCCTGAATCAGGCCGGAGCGGCCCAGTGGTCGGTCATCCTGGCCACGGTCATCGGCGCAACCTTTGGCGCGGGAGTGGAATCATGGACCAGAAAATAGTCTTCCTGACCATCGTCGGCATGCTCGCCGTGACCTACATCCCGCGCATGGTCCCGCTGGTGGCCCTGGCCTCCCGGACCCTGCCCGAATCCGTGGTCCGCTGGCTGTCCTACGTCCCGGCCGCCGTGCTTTCGTCCATGCTCTTCCCGGCCCTGGTGCTCAGGGACGGCGGCGTGGACCTGACCCCGGACAACTACTTCCTGTGGGCGGCCGTCCCGGCCTTCATCCTGGCCTGGCGGACCAGGTCCTTTTTCGGCACCGTGGCCCTGGGCATGATCCTGGTGGCGGCGGGGCGCTACTTCATCGGATAGGAGCGGAGCATGAAGACCATCGGACTCATCGGCGGCATGAGCTGGGAATCCTCCCTGGAGTACTACCGGGTCATGAACGAGGCCGTGAAGACCCGGCTGGGCGGCCTGCATTCGGCTCGCATCCTCATGAACTCCGTGGACTTCGCCCCCCTGCGCGAGCTCATGTGCGCGGGCGACTGGGCGGCCGTGGGCAACGCTCTGGCCGACGCGGCCCGCACCCTGGAGTACGCCGGAGCCGACCTTATGGTCATCGGCACCAACACCATGCACAAGGTGGCCCCCGAGGTGGGGGCGGCGGTTTCCGTGCCGCTCATCCACATCGCCGACGCCACGGCCAAGGCCGCCCGCGCGGGCGGCTTCTCCCGGGTGGGCCTGCTCGGGACCGTCTTCACCATGGAGGACGACTTCTACGTGGGCCGCCTCAAGGAGCACGGCTTCGAGGTCCTGGTGCCCGAGGCCGGGGACCGCAAGCTGGTGGACCGGGTCATCTTCGACGAGATGTGCAGGGGGCTGTTCCTGGACCCGTCCCGCGCCGAGTTCGTGCGCATCATTGATTCCCTTGCCGCGCGCGGGGCCGAGGCGGTCATCCTCGGCTGCACCGAGATCGGCCTGTTGGTCCGGCCCGGCGACACCAGGGTGCCCACCCTGGACACCTGCCGCATCCACGCCGAAAAGGCGGTGGAGGCGGCTCTCGGCTGATCTCCGGGCGCCCGGTCCGCCCATTGTCCCCATCCCGCGCTTGACGCGCTCCCGTAACGTGATATGCCATGTTGGCGCGCCGCGAGGGCCCGCTTTTGTCTCATGTTCATCGGGGAGGGTGTGTGAGCGAGACTGTCGACATGACCTTGAAGGATTTGCTGAACCGTTCCGTGGAGCGGTACGCCGAGCGGACCGCGCTGTCGTTCGTGGACGGCGAACCCATGACCTATGGTCGGTTCGGCGAGCACGTGGAAGAACTGCAGACCGTGCTGCGCGGCCTCGGCATCAAGCCCGAGGACAAGATCGCCCTCATCGGCGAGAACATGCCCAACTGGGCCATCGCCTACTTCGCCGTGACCACCATGGGGGCCATCGTGGTGCCCATCCTGCAGGAGTTCCACCCCAGCGCGGTGCAGCACATCCTGCGCCACTCCGAGGCCAAGATGGTCGTCGCCTCGCGCCGCTACATGGACAAGGTCGAGGGCGAGAATTTCCCCAACCTCGAGACCATCATGGTCATGGACGACTTTTCCATGGAGGACGAGGAGGGCACCCGGACGACCTACCGCGAGGCCCTGGAAAACGCGGGCGAGCGCATCGAGCAGTTCGCCGAGGCGGCCCGCGACCGGGTGGAGCACCTGGGCGAAGTGGCCCGGGAAAAGCTGTCCGAGACCGCCCGGGAGCGCATGAACAAGTTCAGCGACAGCGCGCGGGAGACCATGGGGAAGTTCTCCGACTCCTACAACCAGACCGTGGAGTGGTTCAGCGCCTCGGCCCGCCGGTTCATCGACTGGAAGACCGGCAAGCCCTTCGAGCTGACCGGGGACCACGTGGCCGCCATCCTGTACACCTCGGGCACCACCGGCCACTCCAAGGGCGTGGTCCTGACCCACCGCAACCTGGTCCAGAACTGTATTTCCGGGATCAAGACCATTCCGGTCCTCGAGACCGACCGCTTCCTGTCCGTGCTGCCCATGGCCCACACCTACGAGTGCACCGTGGGGCTGGTCATCCCGCTCTATTCCGGCAGTTCGGTCTTCTACCTGCAAAAGCCGCCGACCCCCAAGACCCTGCTGCCCGCCATGCAGAAGGTCAAACCCACGATCATGAACGTGGTCCCGCTGATCATCGAGAAAATCTACAAGAGCCGGATCAAGAAGAAGCTGACCGGTTCGGGCGTGACGCGCGGGCTGATGAAAATCGGCGTGACCCGGCGCAAGCTCTCCCAGGTGGCGGGCAAAAAGCTCATCGAGGCCTTCGGCGGCGACCTGCGTTGCCTGTGCATCGGCGGCGCGCCCCTGGCCCCCGAGGTGGAGCTGTTCCTGCTCGACGCCAAGGTGCCCTACGCCAAGGGGTACGGCATGACCGAATCCGCCCCGCTGCTGGCCGGGATCAGCCCGGAAGAACAGCGCTTCAAGGCCATCGGTCCGGCCATCCCCGGCGTGGAGCTCAAGATCGACGAACCCGACCTGGAGACGGGCGAGGGCGAGGTCCTGGCCAAGGGGCCGAACATCATGCGCGAGTACTACAAGGCCCCCAACGACACCGAGGCGACCTTCACCGAGGACGGCTGGCTCCGGACCGGCGACCTGGGCAAGTTCGAGGACGGCTACCTCTACCTCAAGGGGCGGCTCAAGAACGTCATCATCGGGCCCAGCGGCGAGAATATTTATCCCGAAGAGGTGGAGTCCATCATCAACGCCAACGACTACGTCCAGGAATCCCTGGTGCTCGAGTCCGGCGGCAGGCTGGTGGCCCGCATCCACCTCAACTACGAGGCCCTGGACGAGCAGTTCGGCGTCAAGAAGCTGATCGAGTCCGAGGTCCGCGATCGCGTGCGCAAGATCCTCGACGACATCCACCGGGAGGTCAATTCCAAGGTCTCCTCCTTCGCCCGGCTCAACCGCGTGGTCGAGCAGACCGAGCCCTTCGAGAAGACGCCCACCCAGAAGATCAAGCGGTTTCTGTATACCGATCAGTAGCGTGGGGCGGCGTTTGGCGCGCGCCGGGGGGTGCGCTAGGTCGACGTCCCGGCCGTCCTGGCCAGCGCCGTCCGGAAGCTTTCGATGTCCACGGGCTTGGCCAGGTAGTAGTCCATGCCCGCAGCCAGGAACTTCTCCCTGTCGCCCAGCATGGCGTACGCCGTCATCGCGATGATGGGGATGCGCCGGTTCCCCTCGCCCGCCTCGCCGTTGCGGATGCGTTTCGTGGTTTCCACGCCGTCCATCACCGGCATTTGCACATCCATCAGAACGAGGTCGAAAGACCGTTCGCGCAGGGCGTCCAGGGCCTTTCGTCCGTCGATGGCGGCCACAGCCTCGTGCCCCAGCCGCTTGACGATCGTGTTGGCGGTGATGAGATTGGTGGGGTCGTCCTCGACGACCAGCACCCGCAGCGGGGCCCTCGTTTTCGCGTCCCCGGCGGCCTTGACCGGTTCGGGCGCATGGGCCGGGCCCTCGTCATTCAGGCCGAACGGAATGCTGATGTAGAACGTCGATCCCAGTCCCTCGTTGCTTTCCACGGCAAGCGCCCCGTCCATGAGCGCGGTCAGGCGCTTGGTGATGGCCAGCCCCAGCCCGGCCCCCTGGTACTGGCGGGAGAGGCTGGAGTCGATCTGGGTGAACGGGGCGAACAGGGTGTCCAAGGCCCGGTCGCCGATGCCGATCCCGGTGTCCGCGACCGTGAACAGCACGCGGCACTCGTGCAGCCTTGCCCGCGGCAAGGGCAGGACATCCACCTCGATGGCCCCCCGGTCGGTGAACTTGACGGCGTTGCCCACGATGTTGCTGAGCACCTGTTGCAGGCGGGGGGCGTCGCCGAGCAGTTCGTCGGGAACGCCGGGGTGCACGCGCACCCGGAAGTCCAGGCCCTTTTCCCTGGCGCTCGGACCGAAGAGCTGGCTGATGGCCTCCATGGCGTCCCGCAGGTCGAAGGGCTCGCGGACGATCTCGACCTGGCCCGCCTCCACCCTGGAGAGATCGAGGATGTCGGAGAGCAGCCGGGTCAGCCGGTTGCTGGACTGGATGGCGGTCTCGACGAACTCCTCCTGCTCCCCGGTCAGCGAGGTCATCTCCATGAGCTGGAGCATGCCCACGATGCCGTTGAGCGGCGTACGGATTTCGTGGCTCATGTTGGCCAGAAACGCGGACTTGGCCTCGTTGGCGGCTTCGGCCGCTTCCTTGGCGTCCTTCAGGACCTTTTCGTTGTGCCGGAGCTCCCTGGTCCGGGCGGCGACCTGCCGTTGCAGTGAGCGGTTGAAGATGATCACCGCGACCAGCAGGAGCAGGACCGCCAGGAACACGGCAGCGATGACCTTCAGGTTGCGTTCGAAGAAGCTCGGCTTGCGTTCCAGGCTGAGCGTGACCCACTTGTTGTAAATGGCCTGCCGCTGCTTCTCGCCGATGGTGTTGAGGACCTTGTCCAGGATCGGCGCGAGCGGGGCCTTGGACTTGTTCACGGCGAACCGCAGGTCCCAGTGAAAGTCGAGTTCCGCGTCGTACTGGAGATTGGTGATGCCGTATTTCTCGATCAGGTAGCTGGCTATCATGTAGTCCACGACCGCCCCCTGGGCCGCGCCCGCCGACACCTTCAGCAGCACGGTCAGGTCGTCGCCGCAGTTGACGATCCTGACGCCCGGGTAGTGCTTCTTCACGTAGTCCAGGCTGGAATAGCCCTCGATTCCAGCGATGGTCATCGAATTGAGCGCGTCCAGGGACTTCATGCGCGGCGTCTTGCTCCGGGTCAGGATGACCAGCCTCGTCTTCAGGAAGGGCTGGGTGAAGACGAGTTCCTTCTCGCGCTCCGCGGTCTTCTGGGCCGCTCCGACCAGATCGAACCCGCCGGTCATCATGGCGTGGTAGAATTGTTCCCAGTTGTTGAAATAGACGCGCTGGAAACGGATGCCGAGCTTTTCCTCGAAGATCTTGACGTAGTCGGAGACGATGCCCTTGTGTTTCCCGTCCTCCATGTAGTCGCCTGGCGGCCAGGAAGGATTGGGCCCGTAACGGAGGGTGTCCCTGTTCGCCTCGAGCCAGGCGGTTTCCTCGGGAGTCAGGCCCAGCGCCGGATCGGGAGCGGCGGCCGAGGCGGGCAGGGCCCCCAGCAGGACGCAGAAGAGCAGGAGCAGCGGCAAAAGCCGTGCGCGGCACCGCCCCATGCGGGGCTCGGGGGCGTTGCGCCGGGGCTGAACGCCGGTCCGAGGGTGGCGAGTCTCTCTGTCTGCAATCATAATGCCCCAGGCCGGATACGGTATCGTTCCATGATGTGGGAAAACGGACCCTTCCGAGTATACCCATCAAAGCAAAAAATATCGGCGATGTCCATTCACAAATGATAGGTGTCGGTTTTCGCCGGAAGCGGAGGCGGCCCCGCAAAACGGGAGCGAAACGCGGCGGAAGGAGGGGAGGGCGGATAAGAGGCGGAGGAGAGGGGGGAGGAGAGAACCACGCTTGAAGGGTCTTCCCTCCCCCGGAGGAATCTGTTTACTTCACGTCGGCGGCGACGCGCAGGCGGATGATCTTGTCGGGGTCGGTGACCGAGCCGCTCTGGCCGGCCCCCTTCTTGATCTTGTCCACGAACTCCATGCCCGAGGTGACCTGGCCCCAGACGGTGTATTGGCCGTCGAGGAACGGGGCGGGAGCGAAGCAGATGAAGAACTGGCTGTCCGCGCTGTCCGGGTCCGAGGCGCGGGCCATGCCCACGGTGCCGCGCTGGAACGGGGCGTTGCTGAATTCGGCGGGCAGATTCTGTCCGGAGCCGCCCCGGCCGGTGCCGGTGGGATCGCCGGTCTGGGCCATGAAGCCGTCGATGACCCGGTGAAAGACGATGCCGTCATAGAACTTCATGCGCACGAGCTCCTTGATCCGGGCCACGTGCTTGGGGGCCAGGTCCGGGCGCATTTCAATGACCACCCGGCCGTCGGCCAGGTCCATGTACAGGGTGTTTTCCGGGTCCTGGGCCTGGGCGGCCGGACAGGCCAGCAGCACCAGAAGGGCGCAGGCGAAGAGGGATTGCAGCAGGATTTTCATATCGCTCCCGTGGGTTGTGTTTGGGTCTGGACGGCGCGGTCCCAAGGGCCGCGCCCCACACGGGTGTAGCGATTTTCGCCGGGGAATGGAAGCCGCGGGAGACGGTTTTCGCGCCCGCCCGGCCGGGTCAGTTTTGCAGGTGCCTGCCGCTGTCGCCGAGGCAGCGGGTGATGTAGTCCTGGAGCTCCTCGCGCTCCAACGGCTTGGCCAGGAACAGGGTGGCCCCGAGCTTGAGCAGGTTGGAGATGTCGCTGATGCCGACCACGGCGGACATGATGATGATCGGCAGGTCGTTGAACTGCTGGTCGCCGCGCAGGGTCTTGATCAACTGCTGGCCGTCCATCTCGGGCATCATGATGTCGGTCAGCAGCAGGTCGAAGTCGTTGTTGGCCATGAGCGTTTCATAGGCGTGCTTCCCGTGCGGGCTGACAAAGGCGATGTGGCCCAATTCCTCGACGATCTTGACGGCGAGTCTCTGGGATATGCGGTCATCCTCGGCAATCAGTATCTTGGCCATGGCCGACTTCCCCTCCTGTTGGTGCGACATTCGGCTTTGGTGGACGCTAAGAAGCAATGGATAACAGACAAAGGCCTGCATGTCACCGGCGTTAGATGTGCTCCTGCGCGAAAAAAGAGATGGAGGCCGCCATGGGGCGGAAAGAGGGAGGACAGGGGGGGCCGCGCTCGCCGGAGCGGGCGCGGCCGGGAAATCAGGCCTTCTCGATGTGCATGACGTCACCGAACTCACAGGTGACCTTGTAGTTTCCGCCGCTGGTCTCGACGACGAAATCGTTGCCCGGGAACAGAGTGCAGGCGGCCAGGAAACCATCATTGATCATGATGTCCTTGGCCTCCCCGTTGGATTCGAACCTGACCGTGGTCCCGTCCGCAAGAGTGACCATTTCTCCATGATGGACATCTACGGGCAGATCGGCTTCGGTAAAAGATGACATACTATCCTCCTGAGTTATGGAAAAGACTCCACCATGGATTGGCCTATACACCGCGAAAAGCAAAATGAACAGCCCAAAAGGGATGGAAGCGGCGTGGGGCTGGTTTTCGACGGGCAAGTGATGTATGGGTCATTCCAGGAGATATGCCGGTGAGCTCGACCATTCTCGTCGCCGACGGCGACGCTTCCATACGCGCGCTGATCAAGGACATCCTCGAAGCCAGAGGCTACCGGGTGGAGACCGCCTCCAGCCCGGCCTCGGCGGCCGCCCTCATGGCCCGGCGCGGCCCGGCCCTGGTCCTGGCCGCCCACGGCGAGGAGGACGACGGCGGCTCCCTGGTGCACGAGGCGGCCCGGCTCGGCCTGGTCACCCCGGTCATCCTGCTCATCTCGGCCGCCGTTGACAACCCCGGCCGCCTGGCCCGCGACTGCGGGGCCATGGCCTACCTGCAAAAGCCCGTGGTCCGCTCCCAGCTGGAAATGCTCGTCCGCCTCGGCCTGGCCGAGAACGAGCTGCGGTCCACGGCCACGCTGCAGGAGGCCCGCCTGTCCTCGGCCCACGCATTTCTCAAGTCCATGCTCAACGCCGACGAAGGGGTCATTTTCCTCCTGGACGAGGACGCCTTGGTCCTCGAGTGCAGCGGCCCGGTGGAGAGCCTGCTGGGCCGGGAGGTGGGCGAGTGCGCCGGGCAATCCTATCCGTCGTTGTTTTCAGACGCCGTGGCCAACCTGCACGAGGGGGCCATCGCCAAGGCTCGGACCACCCGCGAGACGGCCCGGCTCGAGGAGCACCGGGGCGGCATGGTCCTGGAGACCCGCGTGCGGCCCGCGTTGCAGGGGAACACCCTGTCCGGGTTCGTGGTCTCGCTCAGGGACATCACCGCCAGGCGGCGCGGCGAGGTCGGGCTGGCCGAGAGCGAGAAACAGTACCGCAGCGTTTTCGCCGGGGCCTCGGACGCCATCCTCCTGGTGGACCGGGAGCGGGGCACGGTCATGGAGTGCAACGACGCGGCCTGCCGCGCCCTGGGCTACGACCAGGCCGAGATACGCGGCGTGGACATCCAGGACCTGGTGGCCCACCCGGAGCAGTTTCTGGCGGCCATGACCCAGGGCGGCAAGCGGGTGTCCTACGACTACCTCAAGCGCAAGAACGGCTCTTCCCTTCCGGTGGAGCTGGCCATGAGCTATTTCACCAACGCGGGCCGGGACGTCTGCATCCTCTACGCCCAGGACATCTCGCGGCGCAGGATCGTGGAGGAGGCGCTGCGCGAGGGCGCGCGCCTGTACCGGGCCGTGGTCGAGGACCAGACCGAACTGATCTGCCGTTACGGGCCGGACGGCAAGCTGACGTTCGTCAACAACGCCTTCGAGCGGTTCGTGGGCCAGGACGAGGAGGATGTCCTGGGCAGGGATTTCTTCGCCTCCATGGGGTCCATGGACCGCAGAGTCCTGACCGAGTGGCTGGACCACTTCGACCCGTCGCGGCCCGTGTTCGACCGCGAGGTCCGGCAGGTCCGCTCGGACGGCGAGGAGCGCTGGATCTCGTGGACCCACCGGGCCGTGCTCAACGACCGCAAATCGGTGGTCGAGATCCAGGCCGTGGGCCGCGACGTCACCGAGCACAAGGCCGCCGAGAGCGCCCTGGCCCAGGCCACCCAGGAGAAGGAGCAGTACCGGCTGAACCTGGAGGCCACCTTCGCCTCCATCCCGGACGCCATCCTGACCGTGGACTCCGGCCTGTCGGTCATCGCCACCAACAGCGCGGCCAAGAGCCTGTTCGGGTTCGCGGAGGAGCGCTCCAGGGGGCTCCGGCTCCAGGACGTGGTCCGGGACGAGACCAACCCGTGCGTCCAGGTGCTGCGCCAGGTCCTCAAGACGGACAAACCGGTGCGCGGCTACGAGATCGAGCTGAAGACTCCGGCCATGGGCGACCGCATGGTCGAGATCAACTGTTCGCCCCTGGTGGACAAGGACCGAAGGCACGCGGGGGCGGTGCTCATCGTCCGCGACATCTCCCACATCGCGGACCTGGAAAAGCAGTTGCAGCAGCGCCACGGGTTCCGGGGGATCGTGGGCCGCAGCGGCCCCATGCAGGACATCTACCAGCTCCTGGAGCAGCTTTCGTCGCTGGACTCCATCGTGCTCATCCTGGGCGAGTCGGGCACGGGCAAGGAGCTGGCCGCTGAGGCCCTGCACTACGGCGGCGTGCGCGCGGGCAAGCCGCTGATCAAGGTCAACTGTTCGGCCCTGTCCGAGAGCCTGCTCGAAAGCGAGCTGTTCGGGCACGTGCGCGGGGCCTTCACCGGCGCGGTCCGGGACAAGGTCGGGCGCATCCAGGCGGCCCAGGGCGGCTCCCTGTTCCTGGACGAGATCGGCGACATCTCCCCCATGCTCCAGCTCAAGCTCCTGCGCTTTCTGGAGAGCAGGGAGTACGAGCGGGTGGGCGAGTCCAAGACCTGCACAGCGGACGTGCGCATCATCGCCGCCACCAACGCGGACCTGCGCGAGGCCGTGCGCCGGGGCTCCTTCCGCGAGGACCTGTACTACCGGCTCAACGTCATGCCCGTGACTCTGCCGCCGCTCAGGGACCGGCAGTCGGACATCCCCATGCTCACGGACCACTTCCTGGCCATGTTCGCGGAGAATTTCGGCAAGCATTTCGATGGGGTGTCCGAGGAGGTCATGGACCTGCTCCTGACCTATTCCTGGCCGGGCAACGTGCGCGAACTCAAGCACGCCCTGGAGCACGCCTGCATCCTGTCGCCGGGCAAGATCATCGAGCTCAAGCATATCCGCAAGGACCTGGTGGACCAGATCCGGAGCGGCATCCCGGAACCGGCGTCGACCCCGGAGCCGGGCGTCCCGGCGTCGTTCGTCATGCCGCACCGGCCCGGCAGGGAGGACATCCTGGCCGTGCTCCGCGAGTGCGCGGGCAACAAGGTCCAGGCCGCCCGCAGGCTGGGCATCCACCGGGCCACCCTGTACCGCAAGCTCAAGGCCTGGGGCCTGGACGGCTGATCCCGACTTCCCTGCCTGGCCGCAGCCGCCCGCCGCCAAGGTGAATTTATAACCATACTAACGTGTTGATGTGATGCAACACGGCCCGCTCCCTGCTATGTTCCAAGGCAAGCCCGGACTGCGGACCCTCGCGTCGGTGGTCCGGCGAGGAGCGAAAGCATGCGCACGATCAAGACCATCGAGCCACAAGCCATAGATATAGAATTGCAGAGCGGGGAAGGGCCTCTTCTGGTCGCCTTCCTCAAACGGAACGAGAAATATTCCGGCCAGGTGGCGGTGTTGGAGGCGGCGTGCAGGACGCACGGCGAGTCCGTCCGCTGCTTCCTGTACAACGCGGATTATCTGGACACGGCCACCGACCGTTTCGCGGTCAAGGGAACGCCCACCTTCCTGCTGTTCCACGACGGCCGCGAGGTCAACCGGCTCATCGGCGAGTCGGACGGCGCGACCCTGGACGAGTTCATCGACGCCGCAGTGACGGGGCTGTCGGACTCCGTCCGGTCCTAGCCCGGCCGCTTCCCCCGCAAACCGGACCTCGACGGCACCGCCGGTTTGCCGTATACAGGCGGTTCCCCCGACCCAACCCGATGGAACCGCCGACCATGAACCGCCTTCATCCGCATCCGACTCCCGCCGCCCCAGGGCCGGAGCCGTCGTTTCCGGCCAGGCTCCAGGTGGAGGTGACCACGCGCTGCAACATGCGTTGCGCCATGTGCGTCAAGTCCGCCCCGGACAGCGATATCCCCGAGACCGACCTCGACCTCGAGGCCTTCCGGCGGCTCACCCCGGCCCTGGCCCGTTGCGAGGCGCTGGTCCTGAACGGCATCGGCGAGCCGCTGCTCAATCCGGACCTGGCGGACATGGCCGCCCTGGCCCGCAAGACCATGCCCGAATCCGGCTGGATCGGCTTCCAGACCAACGGGCTGCTTGTCACCGAACCCCTGGCCGACCGGCTGGTCGAAGCGGGCGTGGACACCTTCTGCGTCTCGGTGGACACCCTGGAGATGGGTGGCCACGGGCAACCCTGCGGCGACGGCGAGCTGCACGGCGGGACCGGCGCGGCCCGTCTGGAGCGCGCCTTCCACCTGCTGCACGAGGCCGGGGAGCGGCACGGCCGCAGGCTGCGGCTCGGCGTGGAGTTCGTGCTCATGCGCGACACCGCCGCGCAACTGCCCCTGGTGGTTCGCTGGGCCGGGGAGCTCGGCCTGGGGTTCGCCATCGTCTCCCACGTCCTGCCGTACGATCCGGCCATGCAGGCCCAGTCCCTCTTCAACCCCAATACTCCCGCAGCCACGGCCCTGTTCGAGAAGTGGCAGGCCCGGGCGCTCCGCGAAGGCCTGGACCTGCACGACCAGCACGGCGTGGCCTGGAAGTTTGTCAAGTCCGACCGGGAGAAGCGGCTGCACGAATTGGTCAAGGGGCTGCTCGGCGAGGCCGAGGAATCGGGCGTGTGGGTCCACCTGCCTCACCTGCTCGAGTGGGACCTGCGCAACCGGGAAGGGGCCGAGCGGAACCTGGCCCACCTGTTCCGGCAGGCCGGGGATGTCGCCGGGCGCACCGGGATGGAGCTGCGCCTTCCCCCGCTCCAGGCCTGCGACGAGCGGCGCTGCCATTTCGTGGAGGACGGCACGGCCTTCGTTACCTCCAAGGGCGACGTCAGCCCGTGCCAGTTCCTGTGGCACCAGTACGCCTGCCACCTGGACGGCGGCCGGAAGATGGTCCGTCCGTGGCTCTTCGGCAACGTCCGCGAGCACGACCTTGTGGACATCTGGCAGAGCGCCGCCTACACGGATTTTCGCCGCCAGGTGCTGGAATACGAATACCCCTATTGCTCCAACTGCCCGTTCGTGCCGTGCGACGACATCAAGGGCGCGCCGTTTCCCTTCGACTGCGACTGCCTGGGCGCGACCATCCCCTGCGGCCACTGCCTGTGGTGCATGGGCGGGTTGCAGTGTTTGCTGTGAGAAAGCTGAGCAGGCAATAACGGGGACGATTCAACCCAACGTATGGGGTGCAGGGGTGCGAACCCCTGCCCGCCGGAGGCGAAGTCACCCGACTATCGCCGCGAAGCGGCTTTCAAAAACTGATTTTCGACAAAAAGGGCGCCCGGTCAAACCGGGCGCCCTTTTTGTTTACGGAATTTTCTCCCCTAGTCGGCGGGGGTGTGGCCGTCGAGGGTCAGGAGGGTGTGGTAGTGTTTGGGCCGCCGGTCGCGGTAGAAGCCCCAGCCGGTGCGGAAGTTGCGGATCTCGTCGAAGTCCACTTCGGCGGTGAACACGCCCTGAGTGGTCCGGTCGGCGTCGGCAAGGAGTTCGCCCATGGGGTCGGTGATGAACGACGAGCCGTAGAAGGTCATGGTCACGTCCTCGTCGGTTTCGGTGCCGATGCGGTTGGACGCGCAGACCGGCAGGATGTTGGCGGCCGCGTGGCCCTGCTGGGTGCGCCGCCAATGCGGCATGGAGTCCCAGTCCGGCATGGTCGGCTCAGAGCCGATGGCCGTGGGAAACATGAGCACGTCGGCGTCCATGAGGGCCATGGACCGGGCCGTCTCGGGATACCACTGGTCCCAGCAGATGCCCACGCCGACCTTGCCGAAGGCCGTTTCCCAGACCTTGAAGCCGGTGTCGCCGGGGTTGAAGTAGTACTTCTCCTCGTAGCCCGGCCCCTGCGGGATGTGGGTCTTGCGGTACAGGCCGAGCGTCTTTCCGTCCGCGTCCATCATGGCCATGGAGTTGTAGAACGCCTTGCCCGCGCGCTCGAAGAAGGACACGGGCAGGACCACGCCGAGCTCTTTGGCCAGGCCGGAGAACCGGGCCAGCAGCGGGTCGTCGAGGCGCGCCTCGTGGGCCAGGGAGAAGTACTCGAACTTCTGCTTCTTGCAGAAGTACGGCCCCTCGAACAGCTCCTGCAAGAGGATGATGTTCGCGCCGAGTCCGGCGGCCTCGCGGACCAGGGATTCGGCCCGGTCCACGTTGGCGGCGAGGTCGTCGGTACAGGCCATCTGGGTGACGGCCAGGGTGGTCTTGGTCATGGCTTGCTCCTAAAAAACCGGCAGCGGAGCACCCTTGGGCTGCTGCTGGGTGATGCAGTGGATGCCGCCGCCCCCGGCGAAGATGTCCAGGCACGGAAGCTGGATCACCTCGTGAGCGGGGAAGGCCTCGCACATCAGCTTGTAGGCCACCGCGTCCATGGGGTCGTCGAAGGAGGACATGACGATGCCCCGGTTGGCGATGTAGAAGTTGATGTAGGAGAGGTCCATGCGCCAGTCGCCGTTGTAGCGCGGCGCGGGCTGGGGCATGCGGATGATCTCGAAGGACCGGCCGCGCGCGTCCGTGGCGGCTTCGAGCCGCTTGATGGCGTCCTGCGAGACCTTGTAATTGCCGTCTTCCGGATCGGTGCAGTCGTGGACCATGACCACGCCGGGCCTGGCGAAGCAGGCCAGGATGTCCACGTGGCCGTTGGTCTCGTCGTCCTCCAGCCCGTCGCCGAGCCAGATGACCTTCTCGGTGCCCAGGTAGGCGGCGAAGAGGTCCTCGAAGTCCTTTTTCGAGAAGCCCGCGTTGCGCCGGGGGTCGAACTGGACCTGTTCGGTGGTCAGCAGGGTTCCCTCGCCGTCCGAGTGGATGCCGCCGCCCTCTATGATGCAGGGCGCGGCATAGCGGCGCATGGACAGGTGCTCGAGCACGGCCTGGGCCATGGGCTCGTCGTATTTGCCCTCGTAGCGGGCGATGTGGCCCCAGTCATTGAAGACCCAGTCCACACCGGCCACGCCGCCCTTGCCGTCGACGACGAAGGTCGGGGCCGAGTCGCGCGACCAGGAATCGCGGGTGTCCATGGGCACCAGGGTCACGGCGTCGCCGCACAGGGCTTTCGCCTGATCCATGAGCTCGGGACGGCACATCATGTAGACCGGCTCGAACCGGCTGATGGCCTTGGCGACCTCGGCATAGGCCTGCCGGGGCTTGTCCATGCCGAAGGGCCAGGCCGACGGCTTGCACGGCCAGATCATCCAGGAGGCCTCGTGCTCGGCCCATTCTCCGGGCATGAACAGCCCGTCGCAGGCCGGTGCGCGGACCGGGACGCGGATGGGGGTAACGGGAGTGTTCGCCATTTCTCTCTCAGTCTGCCGAAAGGCAGGCGGTTGAAGGTTCGGTTGCCGACGCTAGGCACCGGTGTTGATCATAACGTGTTTGGTCACCAGGTAGTCGCCCACGGCCTCGGCGGACAGGTCCTTGCCGAAACCGGACTGTTTGAACCCGCCGTGCGGGGTCTCGGAGGCCAGGGGCAGGTGGTCGTTGACCCACACGGTGCCGAATTCCAGCGCCTTGGACACGCGCATGGTCCGGGCCACGTCCTTGGTGAACACGGACGACGCCAGGCCGAAGACCACGTCGTTGCCCATGGCTATGGCCTGGGCCTCGTCGTCGAAGGTCTGGATGGTGATGACCGGGCCGAAGACCTCCTGCTGGACGATCTCGGAATCCTGGCGCACGTCGGTGATGACCGTGGGCGTGTAGAAGTGGCCGGGCCGGTCGATCTTCTGGCCGCCGCAGAGCACGGTGGCCCCGTCGGCCCTGGCGTGATCCACGAAGCCGGAGACCATCTCCAGGTGGCGGGCGGAGATCATGGAGCCCATCATGGTCCTGGAATCGAAGGGATCGCCGACCACGACCTTCTTCATGGCCTCGGCCATGACGTTGCAGACCTGCTTCTCGATGGATTTGTGGCAGATGATGCGGGTCGCGGCGGTGCAGTCCTGGCCGGAGTTGCAGAAGGCGGCCACGGACAGTTTCTCGGCCACCAGGTCGATGTCCGCGTCGCTGAAGACCAGGCACGGGGCCTTGCCGCCCAGCTCCAGGTGCACACGCTTGACCGTGTCGGCGCAGCTCTTCATGACCGACTTGCCGGTCTCGGTGGCGCCGGTCAGGGAGACCATGCGGATGTCCGGGTGGCTGGTCAGGATGTGCCCGACCGAGCCCGCGACTACGTTGACCACGCCGTCGGGGATGCCCGCCTCGGCGGTCATCTCGCCGAGCATGAGCGAGGTGCGCGGGGTCAGGCTGGCGGGCTTGAGCACGGCGGTGCAGCCCGCGGCCAGGGACGGGCCGAGCTTCCACACGCCCATGAGCAGGGGGTAGTTCCAGGGGGCGATCTGGCCCACCGGGCCCACCGGGTCACGGCGGTAGATGGAGGTGTAGCCCGGGGCGAACTCGCCCGCGTGGTGGCCGCCCGTGTCGCGGGCGGCGGCGGCGAAGAAGCGCAGGTTGTCGATGCAGAACGGCAGGTCGGCGCCGAGGCTGAGGAACTCGTAGGGCTTGCCCGTGTCCTCGGACTCGATGCGGGCGAATTCCTCCTTGCGGCTCTCCAGAAGGTCGGCCAGCGTCCAGAGGCATTTGGCCCGTTGGGACGGGGTCAGGCCGGACCAGCGGCCGTCGTCAAAGGCGGTTTTGGCCGCGGCCACGGCCTTGAGCACGTCCTTTTCCCCGGCCTTGGCCACGGTGGCGATGGTTTCGCCGGTCGCCGGATTCTCCACTTCCACCCGAGCGCCGTCGGCAGCGTCGGTCCACTGGCCGTTGATCCAAAGCTTCATCTCTGTCGCGTTCATGGGAATCCTCCTTAGCTGACAGTCAGCGATTTAAAGACGTCTTCCATTTTGTTCAGGGCCTCGTCAAGCAGATCCATGGGGATGTTCAGGGCGGGCTCGAAGCGGATGCACCGGGCGTTGGTCAGGGTTCCGGCGGTGATCACGCCGCGCGCGAACAGGCCCGACGCCACATGGTAGCCGATCTCGTCGTCCACGAAGTGCATGCCGATGAGCAACCCCATGCCGGTGACCTTGTCCAGGATGCCGGGGTGCCGTTCGGACAGCTCCTGCAGACGTTTTTTCACGTATTCGCCCTTCTGGGCGGCCTGGGCGGGCAGGTTCTCCTCGTGCATGACCGTGATGGCGGCCAGGGCCGAGGCGCAGGCGATGGGGTTGCCGCCCGTGGTGGTCGTGTGCATGAACGGGTTGGGCTCCATGACCTCCCATATCTTGGGGGTGGAGAAGAAGCCGGACATGGGCACTACGCCGCCGCCCAGCGCCTTGCCGAAACACATGATGTCGGGCTGCACGTCCCAGTGGTCCACGCCGAAGATCTTGCCCGTGCGGCCGAAGCCGGTCTGGACCTCGTCCGCGATGAGCAGCACCTCGTACTTGTCGCAGACCTCGCGCAGGCCGGGCCAGAAGTCGTCCGGCGGCACGATGGCCCCGGCCTCGCCCTGGATGGGCTCGGCCACCACGGCGGCGATGTCGTCGCCCACGGCGGCCGCATACTTCAGTTCGTGCTCCACGGCCTCGACGTCGCCGAAGGGCACGTGGCGCATGCCCTCGAGCAGGGGCAGCAGCGGGGCGCGGTAGTCGTTCTTGCCCATCAGGGACAGGGAGCCCAGGGTCTTGCCGTGGAACCCCTTGAGCATGGAGATGAACCCCTTCTTGCCGGTGTAGAACTTGGCCAGCTTCATGGCCCCTTCCACGGCCTCGGTGCCGGAGTTGGCGAAGAAGCCGTACTGGATGTCGCCGGGGGTCAGCTTGGCGATGACCCGGGCGAGCTTGGCGCGCAGGGGGTCGAGCATCTCCTGGGAGTACTGGGGCGAACGGTCGAGCTGGGCCTTGACCGCCTCCACGATCTTGGGATGGCGGATGCCGTAGCTGTACAGGCCGAACCCGCCGAGGATGTCGATGAACTCGCGGTCCAGGGCGTCCTTGAGGATGGACCCCTGGCCCATCCATTCGGTCACGGCGAACTCGCCCGCCTCGGTCACGGACTTGCGGTACTCCAAAAATCCCTTGTTGATGTAGTCGCGGAAGTTCTCCACGGTCTCGGTGGCGATCTGGCGCCGCTCCTCCAGGGAGACTGTGCCTACGGGCTTCATAATAATATCAATGAATTCGGTTGCTTCTTTAAACGCTTCGTCGATGTTACGGGTCATGATTCCTCTCCGGTTTCTGGTGATGCTTCGGGATTTCGGTCAGGGGGTGAGGGGCGGCTAGGCCGCGGGACCGTCCCGGGGATCCTCCAGGAGTTGGCCCTCCACGACGGTCTTGACGATCTTGATCTCGCGGATGGACTCGGGGGGAACTTCAGTCGGGTCGGCGCTCAGAATCACCAGGTCGGCGATCTTGCCCGGTTCGATGCTGCCGCGTTCGGCCTCGTCAAAGGAGCTGAAGGCGGCGTCGGTGGTAAACATGCGGATGGCTTCCATGGGGGTCAGGCGCTCCTCCTCAATGGGATGGAGCACGGCGGTCTGGATGCCGACGAGCGGGCCGTGCGGGGTGACCGGGCAGTCCGAGCCGCCGGTCATGATCACGCCGTTGTCGAGCATGGTCCGGTAGGGGTGCATCCAGCGCAGCCTGTCCCAGCCGAAACGTTTCTCGTAGTCTTCCATGTCCACCAAGTAGTGGATGAACGCGGGCTGCATGCCCGCCAGGATGCCCGCACGCCCCATGCGCTCCACCTGGTCCACGGTCGGAATCTCGCAGTGCTCGATGCGGTGGCGGTGGTCGCCGCGCGGGAAGGCCGCGATGGCCTTTTCCATGGCGGACAGGACCTGTTCGATGGCCTTGTCGGTCTCGCAGTGCACGGCCACCTGGAGCCCGGCCTTGTGGGAGGCGAGGACGAAGGCGTCCATCTCCTCCTGGGTGTAGTTCAGGGTGCCGCAGTTGCCGGGCCGGTCGCAGTAGGGCTCGAACAGGGCGGCGGTGTAGGCGTCGATGGCCCCGTCCGCGCAGATGCAGCCGCCGATGCGGGTAAGCCCCATGCCCACGGTCTCGTCCACGTCCATGACTTGGTTCCAGAGGACCACGTTGACCGGGAGCTTGTCGAGGTTGTCGAGGACGATGCGGGTGTCGCCGGGGCCGAAGCCGCCGCCCTCCAGGCAGTGCAGGGTGGTGATGCCCTGTTTCAACGCCGCCTCGCACGCCTTGCGGAAGCTTTCGAGCTTGACCTCCACCGGGGTGCGCGAGGACACGGCCGGGAAGATGAAATCGGGCGCGCCGGGGTCGCGGACCACGCCGGTGGGCTCGCCGTTCGGCTTGAGGTCCATGCCCGGCAGGTCGGCGGGGGGGGACAAGATCTCGAGCGCCAGGGAATTCAGTGAGCACATGTGCCAGGAGGAATGCACGATCATGACCGGATGGTCGGCGCAGGTCGCGTCCAGTTCCTCCTTGAGCGGCATCCGCTTTTCCTTCAGGGAGAAGTCGTTGAGGGTGTAGCCGAGGACCCAGGCGCCGGGCTTGGCGGTTTTCGCCGCCTCCCCGACCTTGTCGAGCACGGTTTTGAGGGTCTTTGTTCCCTGGAAGTCGATGCCGTTCAGGACCTGGCCGGTCAGGCCGAGGTGCTGGTGGGTGTCGATGAAGCCGGGCAGCACGGTCCGGCCTTCGAGGTCGGTGACGGGCCAGCCCGCCTCGACGAGGTCGGCCATGTCGCTGTTTGCGCCGACCCGAAGGATGCGGCCGTTTTCCACGGCCATGGCTTGGGCCCGGGATTCCCGGCCGTCCATGGTGATGACGTTTCCGTTTGTCAGCAAATAATGATCTAGCATGATGAGTAGGGCGGCCGGGGTACGGTCCCCCGGCCGCCGGGTTGGATGATTAACGGGTCTTTACCATGGTCCAGATCTGGTCGTACATCTTGTTGTCGGTGCCCAGGTCCTTGATGAACTGGATCTTGGGCATATAGGACTTCTCCGGGTAGATGGCCGGGTTCTTGAAGTCCTCGGGGGTGATGTACGGGTAGGCCGCCTCGTTCGGGGTGGCGTACTGGGTCCAGTTGGACAGCTTGGCGCCGACCTTGGGCTCGAGCACCCAGTTGATGAACTTGTAGGCCAGGTCGGGGTGCGGGGCGCCGATGGGGATGGACATGTTGTCCACCCAGCCGATGGTCCCTTCCTTGGGGTTCACGAAGGCGCAGGTGTCCGGGTTGTCGGCCACGGCGCGCAGGGCGTCGCCGTTGTAGACGATGGCGGCCACGGCGGTGCCGGCCACGACCTTGGAGCGGCCGCCGGTGCCCACGTCGAACCCGGCGAAGTAGTCGGATTTCTTGGCCTCAAGCATCTTGTCGAGGAGCTTCTTGAGGTCCGCCTTGTTGGTGGTGTTCACATCCATGCCCATGGCGCACTGGGCGCAGCCGAGCATCTCGCGGATGGAGTCGACGAAAATGAACGGGCCCTGGCGCTTGGCCGGGTCGAACATGACCGACCAGGAGCCGTCGAAGTCCTTGAGCTTGTCCTTGCGGTACATCATGCCGAGCGTGCCCCACTGGTAGGCCACGGTGTACTTGTTGCCGTCGTCCCAG
Source organism: Pseudodesulfovibrio karagichevae (assembly GCF_041414475.1). Taxonomy (NCBI): domain Bacteria; kingdom Pseudomonadati; phylum Thermodesulfobacteriota; class Desulfovibrionia; order Desulfovibrionales; family Desulfovibrionaceae; genus Pseudodesulfovibrio; species Pseudodesulfovibrio karagichevae. The sequence continues at coordinate 12,400 of NZ_JBGLYH010000031.1, read as the reverse complement.
GCGGGGTTGATGAAGGTCGCTTCGAGGTTCTTCAGGTTGGGCAGCTTGGAGTGGTCGAGCTCCTTGAGGAGGTCCAGCTTGATCATGGCCGGGATGATGTAGTCGGACGGGACGACCACGTCATACTGGTTCTTGCCGCCCGCCTGGAGCTTGGCGACCATCTCTTCCATGGATTCGTAGTATTCCACGCGCACCTTGATGCCCGTGTCGTGTTCGAAATCCGTCAGAAAATCTTCGGGCATGTACTCGCTCCAGATGAGCAGGCGCATTTCCTCCGCCGCGAAGGCGGACGGCACCATGACCATGACCATCAGGATGGCCAGCAGCAGTTTACGCATCATCTCTCTCCTTTTCATTGAAACTGTTGGAAATTTTTTGCGAAGCGATCACCAGTATGATGGTCACCAGCAAACCGACCGTGGACAGGGCGTGGATCTTCGGCGTGATGCCGCGATGCACTTCCGCATATATGTAGAGCGGCAGGGTCACCGAGGTGGGCCCGGCCGTGAAGAAGCTGATGATGAAGTCGTCGAGCGACAGGGTGAAGGCGAGCATGGCCCCGGACACGATGCCCGGCGTGAGCATGGGCAGGATGACCTTGCGCAGGGTGTACCAGTTGGACGCGTAGAGGTCGTGGGAGGCCTCCTCGATCTCGTTGTTGAAGGCCGCCAGGCGGGAGCGGACCACCAGGGCCACGAAGGCCACCTGGAAGGTCACGTGGCCGATGATCATGTTCAGCATGCCGGGCTCGAAGGCCGAGGAGACGTAGCGCAGGGAGGCAAACGCGATGACCAGCGCGCCCGCGAACACGATCTCCGGGGTGATGACCGGCATGTACAGGTTGAATTCGAAGAAGGCCGAGGTCTTCTTGGACCACGGGAACCGGCTCATGCCGATGGCCAGGGCCGTGCCCACCACAGTGGCGATGACCGTGGAGACCAGCCCCAGGAACAGGGTGTTGCCCACGGCCTCGAGAATCTGCTCGTTCTGGAAGAGCTCCAGGTACCATTTCCAGGTGAATCCGTGCCAGGTCAGGCCGAAGCGGGAGTTGTTCACCGAGAACGAGGCCACGGCCATGAGCGGGATGTACAGGAAGGCCAGGGTGCCCAGGGCCACGGCCGGGATCAGGATCGGCTTGCGTTGGTGCTGCATCCTAGACCACCTCCATTTTTTCGCCCTTGCGGCGGAAGACGAACAGGCCGACGAGGGTCAGAAGCATCAGGGCCAGGGAAACCGCCGCGCCGAAGGGCCAGTCGCGGCTCTTGCCGAACTGCTGCTGGATCAGGTTGCCGACCAGCATGTACTTGGCCCCGCCCAGGAAGTCCGGGATGAGGAACATGCCCATGGCCGGGACGAAGGTCAGGATGGCCCCCACGGACAGGCCGGGCAGGGTCTGGGGCAGGATGGCCTGCATGAACACGCGGCGCCGGTTGGAGTAGAGGTCGTAGGCCGCCTCCACCAGGGACCAGTCGAGCTTTTCCACGCTGGAATAGAGCGGCAGGACCACGAAGGGCAGGAAGGCAGAGATCATGCCCAGGTACACGGCGAACTCGGACGGGTAGAGCGGGTTGCCCGCCGGGATCAGCCCGAGGGCGGCCGCGAGCTTGGCCACGGGCAGGTCCGGGGAGAGAACCAGCTGCCAGGCGTAGGTGCGGATGACCAGGTTGGTCCAGAACGGGATGATCACCAGGGTCAGCCAGACGTACCGGGAGGTCTTGGGCTTGCGTGCGATGTAGAAGGCCAGTGGGAAGGCCAGCGCCGTGCAGATGGTGGTGGTCACGAAGGCCACCCACAGGGAGCGGGCCAGGATGATCAGGTAGTCCGGGCTCCAGCCGAACATGCCGTACCCGGCCAGCCGGGAGAAATTCTCGAAGGTGAAGACCCACTCGATCTCGCCGTAGCCGCCGCGCGTGGCGAAGGACAGCGCGATGAGCGCGAGCGCGGGCACGGTCAGGAAGATGAGGATCCAGAACAGGCCGGGCGTGACCTGGAGCAGGCCGCGCCGCCGCAGCGCCGAGCGGGTGGTCAGCTCGCCGTACCAGATTTGGGTGTCGTGTTGTTGCTGGTCGCTAGTCATCGATGGCCACCAGCGCGTCCTTGAGCAGTTCGACCCAGACTTTGTCGCCCACCTGGAGCTTCTTGTGCGGGGCGCAGCGCATGCGCAGCCCGGCCGGGTCCAGGGTGATGTCCAGGAAGTTGCCCCGGTAGAAGGTCTCGGTGACCGTGGCCAGGACGCCGTTGGTCTCGGGCTCCTGGTCGCGCAGTATGATGCCCTCGGGCCGGATGACCAGGGCGCCGCGTTTCCACTGGGGCGGGGAGGGTACGGTCAGCCTGCCCGCGTGGGTGACGATCAGGTCGTTGCGCCGCTCGGCCTCGAGGATGTTGGCCGTGCCGATGAACTCGGCCACGAAGCGGCAGTTGGGGCGGTCGTAGATCTGTTGGGGCGAGCCGTGCTGCAGCACCTCGCCGTCCTTCATGACCGCGATGCGGTCGGACACGGTCAGGGCCTCGTCCTGGTCGTGGGTGACCAGGATGAAGGTCTTGTTCAACTGCTGCTGCAACCGCCGAAGCTGGATCTGCAACTGGGTGCGCAGCTTGGCGTCCAGGGCGGACATGGGCTCGTCCAGCAGGAGCAACTCGGGCTCGCAGACCAGGGCGCGGGCCATGGCCACGCGCTGCCGCTGGCCGCCGGACAGCTGGTCCGGGTAGCGGTCCTTGAAGTTGGTCAGTTCGAGCATTTCGAGGATGTTGTTCACCCGGGTCCGGATTTCGCCCTCCGGAACCTTCTGGGAGCGCAGGCCGAAGGCCACGTTGTCCGCGTTGTTCATGTGCGGGAACAGGGCGTAGCTCTGGAAGACCGTGTTCACCGGACGTTCGTTGGCGGGCTTCTGGGTGATGGGCAGGCCGTTGAGGAAGACCGAACCCGAGTCCGCCTGTTCCAGTCCGGCGATGATCCGCAGCAGGGTGGTCTTGCCGCAGCCGGACGGGCCGAGCAGGGTGAACAGCTCACCCTTCTGGACGGTCAGGTCGACGTTCCTCAGGGCTTGTACATCCCCGTAGCTCTTGTGGACGGCATACGCTTCAAGGGTCATATCTTTCCTCCTATTGGGCGGCCGGGACGGGCGGTACGCCCGATTCATCCCAGCCGCGCAGGCGATAGTATTCATTGAGGAGGAGCGCGTACTCCTCCCGGGTTATGACCTGCCCGGTGGGCAGGGCCTCGTGGAGCTTCCTGGGAAGTTGATCGTCGTCGGGGGTCAGCCCCTCGCGGATGTTGAACCGGCGGGTGTCGTCCACCACGCGGGCCGCGGCCCGGCGCAGGGAGGGTTCGTCCCAGGAAGTCCCGGTGACCAGGGTCAGCAACCGGACCAGAGTGGCCCAGTCGTACATGTCGCGGTAGAAGCGGCACAGGATCAGGCAGTCGAACACGACCAGCCGGTCCTCGAAATCTATGAGCAGGTCGGCCTTGCCCTCCACGGCGTCAGAGGAAATCATCCCGGACAGCTCGGCCTTGTAGAAGGTGGTCCGCAGGTGGCAGGCCCCGCGCGGGGAGGTCCCGTAGGTCAGCCCCATGCCCTTGAGCACGCGGGGGTCGTACCCGGCGGGCTCCAGTCCCTTGACGTGCACGGCCATGTCGGACAAGCCGAGCCGGGCCGCGCCCTTGACGATGCCGTCGGCCAGGATGTCGCCCAGCCCCTCGCGGCCCGCTATCTGTTCCAGCAGGGCGGAGATGGAGTCCGCGTCCCCGTAGGTCAGGGGCGCGTCCAGGCGGCCTTGGCTGGAGGCCTCCGCGACCATGGCGCAGAGGTTGCCCGCCGAGATGGTGTCCAGGCCGAGGCGGTCGCACAGGTCGTTGAGGTGGGCGATCTCGTCGATGTTGCGGACCATGCACAGCCCGCCGAAGGCGTAGATGGTCTCGTACTCCGGGCCCTCTATGGTCAGCCCCTTGTGCGGGCCGCTCTTGATGCGCGCCTTGCGGCCGCAGGCCATGAAGCACTTGAGGCAGGCGTGGGGCGTGACCTCGTGCTGCTCGTGGAAGACGTCGCCGCTGATGCGCTCCCAGTGGTCGCAGGTCCCGGCCGACCAGTAGCGGCTGGGGAACGCGCCCACGGTGTTCATCAGGGCGACCATCTGGGTGGTGCCCCGCGCCCGGTACGCCTTGACCGCCGGGGAGTCGCCGTGGGCCTCCCGGAATTCCCTGGCAAAGGCCTTCAACCCCTCGGGGTCGGCCACCTCGCGCTTGCGGTCCCCGGCGAAGACCAGTCCCTTGATTCTCTTCGCGCCGAGCACCGCGCCCAGGCCGCATCGTCCGGCGCTGCGCCAGTAGTCGTTCTCGATGACCGAGAAGGCCACCAGGTTCTCGCCCGCCGGACCGATGACCATGGCGCCCGGGCGGCCGTACCCCGCGCCCCTGGGGGCGTAGTCCTGGATCAGGGCGTCCTCGGCGGCGTAGGTCTCCAGCCCCCTGAGGTGCGGGGTCTCGTGAAAATCGCAACCGTCCGGGTGGATGGCCAGGACGGTCAGCGCGTCGGCCGCGCCGGTCACGACGATGGCGTCGAAACCGGCCCGGTCGATGGCCTCCGGGGTTTTGCCCCCGGAGTAGGATTCCGCGTAGAAGCCGGTCTGCGGCGACTTGGAGAAGACGCCGTAGCGGCTGGCGCCCCAGGCCGACGTGCCGCAGCACGGGCCCGTGGCGATGACGAACCGGTTGTCCGGGGCGAGCGGGTCCACCCCGGCCGGGTTGTGTTGAAGGAGCAGGCGCGTACCCAACGCCTTGCCCCCGGGCAGGGGCAGGCCGGCGTCTCCGAGCGGCTCTATGGAAAAGGTCCGTTCGGAGACGTCGATGAAGAGTATGCGTCCGTGAATGCCGTGCACCGTCTGCTACCCCTTGGTCACTTCGGCGAAGGCCGCTTCCAGGACGGACAAGCCCTTTTCCAGCTCGGCGTCGCTGATGACCAGCGGCATGAGCGTGCGGATGACGTTGCCGGAGTGGCCGCAGGACAGGATGATCAACCCGTTTTCGCGGCACTTGGCTACCAGCGCCTTGGCGATGTCCGGGGCCGGGGTCTTGGCCGCCTTGTCGTGGACCAGCTCCATGGCCAGCATGGAGCCCAGGCCGCGCACGTCGCCGATGCAGTCGTACTGCCTGGCCAGATCCTCGAAGGCGGCGCGGACCTTGGCGCCCAGGGCCTGCGACTTGGCGACCAGGTTCTCGCTCTCGACCACGTCGAGCACGGCCAGGGCCGCGGCGCAGCTCACCGGGTTGCCGCCGTAGGTGCCGCCCAGGCCGCCCACCTGGGGCGCGTCCATGAGCTCGGCGCGGCCGGTGCAGGCCGAGATGACCGTGCCGCCGCCCAGGGACTTGGCCGAGGTCAGCAGGTCCGGGATGACGTCCCACTGCTCGATGGCGAACAGGCTGCCGGTGCGGCAGATGCCGGACTGGACCTCGTCGATGATCAGCAGGATGCCGAACTCGTCGCAGATCTCCTTGATGCGCGGGAAATATTCCTTGGGCGGGACCACGAAGCCGCCTTCGCCGGCCACGGGCTCCAGGATCACGGCGGCCACGCCCTCGGGGTTGACCATGTCCACGAAGCTCTTCTTCAGCAGCTCGGCGCATTCCATCTTGCAGCCGGGGTAGGAGCGGCCCACGGGGCAGCGGTAACAGTAGGCGTAGGGGATGTGGTAGACCTCCGGGGCGTAAGGCCCGAACCCGGCCTTGTAGGGCATGACCTTGGCGGTCAGGGTGGAGGCCAGCAGGGTGCGGCCGTGGAAGCCGGAGGCGGAGGCCACGATGGCCTGGCGGCCGGTGGCCCGGCGGGCGACCTTGACCGCGTTCTCCACGGCTTCGGCCCCGGAGTTGACCAGCACGGTCTTCTTGGCGTGGTCGCCGGGGGTCAGGGCGTTGAGCTTCTCGGCCAGGGCCACGTACCCTTCGTACTGGAAGACGTGGTAGCAGGAGTGCAGGAGTTTGCCCGCCTGCTCGCGCACGGCCTCGACCACTTTGGGATGGCAGTGGCCCACGTTGTTCACGCCGATGCCGCCCGCGAAATCGATGAATTCCCTGCCTTCCACGTCGGTGACGGTCGCGCCTTTGGCGCTCGCGGCGAAAATGGGACCGGCATTGGAAACCCCTCTGGGGACGGCCGCCTCTCTTCTCTGTTGCAGTTCCTTGTTGGTCATGATGTATCCACCAAATATATTGTAAGAGTTGAAGTCGAAAACCGAATCTCTTAAAGCAAAGGCCGATCCGTGTTGTGGTAAATTAATGATTACGATGTGTTATGCATAAGTTGCGGCGAATGCTCGGTTTTCCGATGATTCAAAATTGCATCACTCAAAACCGACAACATGTTGAAAATATAAAATAAAAGTTTGATTCAAAATTAAATCAAATGAAATTTTAACAATAATGTCACTGGATTTTTGCACTTAGGACTCAACCGGACGAAAAATGACCTTCTCGTTGCAAAAAAGTCAGACACCGTCTTCACCTCCCGATAATCAGCGGGTAAAATGACAATATTGGTAAAATTGTTATATTGAGAGAAAGGCCGATTCAAATATGAATCAAGAATTGTTCAGCTTGTACCGTTGCATCTTGCGCACCACGGTGGGCTGGCTGACGCCGAGGAATCCGGCCATCTCGCGGGTGTTGGCGCAGGCTTCCATGGCCTGGCGGAGCATGCGGCGCTCCAGCCGGGCCACTTCCTCGGGCAGGGTGCCGTTTTCCATCACGGCGTCTTCCGTGTGATCGAAGAGGTCCCGCAGGTAGTCGTCGAGCAGGTCGTCCTCGCAGATGACCACGGCCTTCTTGATGATACCGATGAGCTCGCGGACGTTGCCGGGGAAGGGATACGACTGGAGCCGCTTCATGCCCGCCGGGCCGATGCGCTTGTTTGTCCGGAAGGCTGCGTTGAATTGCTTGAGATAGTGGTTGATCAGCTCGAACACGTCCTCGGGCCGCTTCTTGAGCGGCGGGATGCGCACGGTGAAGGTGTTCAGCCGGTAGAGCAGGTCGCGGCGGAAGGCCTGCTTGTTCACCTGGGCCTCCAGGTCGCGGTTGGTGGCGGCCACGATGATGCAGTCCATGCGCTTGGGCTTGCTCGCCCCCAGCGGGTAGTACATGTGGTCGTCCAGGCAGTTGAGCAGTTTGGCCTGCATGTCCAGCGGGATTTCGCCGACCTCGTCCAGGAAGAAGGTGCCGCCCGAGGCCAGCTCGAACAGGCCGGACTTGCCCTGTTCGGACGCGCCGGTGAAGGCCCCTTTCTCGTAGCCGAACAGCTCGGCCTCGAACAGGGTCTCGGGCAGGGTGGCGCAGTTCACCTGGATGAACGGCTTGCCGCGCCGGGGGCTGGTGTCGTGGATGAACTTGGCCAGCAGCCCCTTGCCCGTGCCGGAGTCGCCCATGAGCAGGATCTCCGAGGTCTCGAACTGGGCCAGCTTCTGGGCCGTGGCCATGGCTTTGCGCATGGCCGGGCTCTCGGCCACCACGCGGCTCTTCTTGAGCTCCATGAGGGACATGCCGGTCAACTCTGCCTCGGCCTTTTCCTTGGCCTTGCGGGTCTGGGCCAGGGTGGTGCGCAGTTCGTTCAGGTCGGTGATGTCCCGCTCGTTCAGGACCACCAGCCGGATGCGGCCGTCGTCGTCGAAGGTCGGCGTGCCGGTGACGATGAGCTGCCGCCCGGTGCGCGTGACCTTCTGCAGGACCGAAACGCGGCGTTTCTTGCGCAGCACTTCCAGGGTGGCGGACTGGTCGATGGTCCCGTTGTCCACCAGGGCGGCCACGGGCTTGCCGATGACCTCGTCCGCCGAGATGGAGTTGAGGCTCTCCGAGGCGGTGTTGATGTTCAGGACCACGCCGTTGCCGTCGGTCAGCCAGATGCCGTCGCTGGACGCGTTGAAGACCGCCTCCATGTGTTCGGCCAGGGTGCGGTAGGTGGCGGTCCGGACCACCTGGTCCGGGCCCGGTTCGGGATGGAGGGTGAGCAGGCTGCCCACGTTCTCGCCGTTTATGACGATGGGGCTGCGAGACACCGTGTTCACGGTGCCGTCGGGTAGCTCAACGCGCGTGTCCGCCTCTTCCGGCTGCGCATCGCCGCTGACGAACTCGCCGGGCAGCACCTGGACCACGGGCAGGCCGTGCATGCGTCCCGGCCCGAATCCGAAGGTCTGCTCCGCGCAGGGCGTGGCGTAGGCGATGAGCCCGGACGTGTCGGCGGCCAGGGCCGCGACGTCCAGTCGGTTCAGGATGGAATGAAAGGGGATATCCACGGGGTTGGTCTCGGGCACGCCGCTCTCCTGCCGGTTTTGATGCAACAATGAATCTTATTTTCGGGTTTAGCGCATTCCCTGTGGGAAGTCATCAAAAAGTCACGGTCGCTTGCGCTTGATATGTTTGATTTTAATAAAAAAGTTGAGGGATTGGACCCGATTCGCCGACGTCCTTTGCGGCCGCTCCGGACAGGGGGGCGAGGGGGGCTTGGGGAAATTGGGACAGCCCAGTCAATAATGGACACTGCCTAACGCCTCGTATATGGTGAGCGCCTATTCAGCAACAACTTGGGAGAGTTCGTGCAGAGAATCCTCGTACTGGGCGTGTGTCTGACGCTGTTTCTGCCGGTGGTGGCCTTTGGCGGCGATTTCAACATGCAAGCCATTGTCTACCCCCCTTTGGTCTATGCCGATCAGGGCAGGCTGTGGGGTGTGGCTCCCGAGATGGTCCTCGAGATCCAGAAAATCGTGGGCGACGGCAGCCCGTTGAGGGAGACGCCCTGGCTGCGCGGCTACGAGCAGGCACAGAAGCAGCCCCGGCAGGCCCTGTTCGCCATTGTCCGCATTCCGGAGCGGGAAAGGCTCTTCAAATGGGTTGGCCCGATCTTCGGCGAAGGGGACTATTTCTTCAAACACCGGGGATCGCCCCTGCGGGTCGAAAACCTGGACGAAGCGCGCCGGGTGGAGCGCATCGCCGTGCGCAAGGACGGCTACACCCACCAGGCCCTGGCCGCCCGGGGGTTCACCAACCTCGACGTGGGGCCGACCTACGAGTCCAGCTACCGTAAGCTGGTCGAGGACCGCGTGGACCTCGTGCTCATGGGCGAGCGCACCTATTACTATATGGTCAAGAAGGCCGGCCTCGACCCCGCGGAGTTCGAGCGCACGGACTGCAAGTTCGGCGACTCCGCCGCCTGGCTCGCCTTCTCCCTGGACGTCCCGGACGAAACCATCCAAAAATGGCAGCACGCCCTCGACTCCCTCAAGGAAAACGGCGTCTACCAGAAGATCATGGAACGAAATTTCACGCCATAGACGTGAAGGCCGAAGAACAAAAAAGAAGCCCCGCCGTGCACTACACGGCGGGACTTTTCGTTTTCTTGGTGGAGACGAAGAGATTTGAACTCTAACGAAAGCCCCGCCTATTCTCACAGAGCTATCGGAGAAGGAGTTTGCCGTGGCTTTGGACGTGCCGGAGTCATTGAAACGGCATTCTACTGAATAGATTGTTTGAATCTGCTTCAATCGCCATTTGCTCTGTGATATAGCCCATGTTATGTTTTGTTGTTGTATCTATGTGACATCAAAGAGTTTTTCTTGCATCCTTCGGATTTTTATAACCCAAGGTGTGAGGACTTCATGATTCTGTCTGATGCTATCCATGTTTTTTTGCGTCATTGCCGTCTTGAAAGAGGGTTGTCTGCGTTGACCATGACAGCCTACCAACTCGATTTGAAACAGTTTCAGGAAGAGCAGCAGGGGAAGGCGGAGGGGGTTGAGGACATAGATAAGCAGTCCATCCGTGAATATTTAAGCTGGCTGGATGAAAATTATAAACCTCGCAGTATAAAGCGGAAGCTCGCAACGCTGAAATCCTTTTTCACGTTTCTTGAGCAAGAGGAGTTCATTGAGGCGTCTCCGTTCCGAAAGCTTCGCCTCAGGCTTGAGCGCGCTAAAAGCCTGCCGCGCACGTTATCCGCATCCTCTGTCTCCAAGCTTCTTCAAAGTGCGTACACGGAGCGAGACCGGGCACCACGCGACTCCGGGGCCTTTCTGGAGGCCACCAGAGATATCGCGGTCCTGGAAACACTCTTTTCGACCGGTGTCCGGGTATCGGAACTCTGCAAGTTGCGAGGGGCCGACGTGGATCTCATACACCGCCATATTCTCGTGATGGGAAAGGGGAAGCGGGAGCGGATCATCCCCATATGCAATCAGGCGATCTTGCAGGCGTTAAAATGCTATCGGGACTGTTACGCCATGCATGTGATGCCGGAGTCGGCATTTTTCCTGAACAGGGGCATGCGGCCGCTTTCTGACCAGTCCGTACGGCTGATCATCAAGAAATATCAGAAGAAGGCATGCATCCCCGAGAACGCGACCCCGCACATGTTCCGGCACACCATAGCCACTCTTTTGTTGGAGAACGGAGTGGACATCAGAAACATCCAGACGTTGCTGGGTCACAGCTCCCTGGCGGTCACAGAAATTTATACGCATGTGAGCTTGTCGGCTCAGAGGGAAGCGCTAGGCCGGAAGCATCCGAGGGGAGGGCTGAAGATGGAGGGACGTCATCGATAACTAAGAATTATGAGCTTCGACACACTTCTCTGGAAACCATTGTTGGAAGCATCCGCACAAACAATTGTCGGTGCTATCGGAGGGTATGCCTTTTCAAAAGCTTTGGAGGCAGCTCTGCGTAAAAATTTATACCAAGGACCTCTAGATTTTTGGATGCGAGGCATTCAGCAAGGAGGAGCCGCAGAAGGAGACCAAGTCTATATTGATGGACTCTTGTCCCCATATATCCAATTGTTTCCAGGGAATCCTTTCGGAAACGCTAAGAAGTGGAGAAACGTTTATGAGTTCGAAGGTAAGATTGATAACGAAAAATACCAAGCAATGGAATTCTTGAACGGGAGTGACTCTTCATTAAGACTGAAAAGTCTAAATGGAGAGAGTCTTGTCGGTCTCTTTGCTAGATACGGATATATTGGCGAGGGATTACTTGGAGTGGTTTCAACAACGTACTTAAGAAAGGTACTCCCGGACTTCTTCCACCGAGATTTTTTTGGGCGAGTTGCTCGGGTTGGTGGCAGGATATCGCGCTGTCCAACTCAACATGGTTATATTTTACAAGGCATTGCAGCACAGGCTGGCGTTAAGATCGACACCACCAAATATAGGGATCTTTTCTACTTGCAGGTAAATTCGATTGCGCTACGTAGAAAGCCCCATGAAGCAACCTGTAGCCTCCTTGACTCGCAGTGGTCATTAACCGATAGCCAGGAAGAACAATATCTACTTGAGTATGGTCACTTTAATGACCAAAGCGAACTAAGGTTTTGCACCGATAGACTTAGATCAAGACCACAATGGAATAGGACGAAAGTGTATTTTGATGAAATGACCGCAGACTCGGCTGAGGTCGCCTTTTCCAAAATATTCATTTGATAAATTTTTTCAAGTATGGCGGCAAATACAAATAGAAATTAATGAAATTTGGATTGTATATTTTGAATTCACCATTGCTACTCATAGTGAATTGATCAAGATTACAAATCTTATCATGACATTGAGATAGCTCTTTGTTTTTGCCCCACATTGTTAATATATGAAATGCGCCAGGATACTCTGGAACTGTGACCATAGAGGCCGCTTTTGTTAGATGTCCAGGGATTCGCTTGATTGCACCATTAATAACATAATCATCATATATATTTCTATAAATCAAATCTGAGCATATTCCCACTGGTGAAAGCAAATTCTCGAATATATTATAATAATCTATTCCTGTTGATTCTGATACGGAGAACAGATCAAAACAGTCGTTTACTATAAGGTCATACTCGCGATCGCAATAAGGTAAATACTCTTCATATTTTTTCTCGACTATATTCAATCTCTTGTCTTCAACAATGAATTGTCGCTCAGGATACACAGACATGGTTGTCTCAATGACATTCATATCGTGATCAACTAAATCTATCGCCGTTATTGAATTGTATTTTAATAACTCCTCAGCTGCAAAAAGGCTACCACCACCAATAATTAGCGCATTTCTTGGCCTTTCTATGAAGCTGCATGGCAGATGGGTAATAGTTTCATGGTAAAACGGTGACCAATATTCAACATGTTGTACTTCACCGTTAATTACAAGAACCCTCCCGAAATCATCAGAGCGAAAATACTGAATTTTTTGTAAGCTGTTTTGGATTTCTACTATTGGTTCTAAATTCGATAACCAGACTGCCCCAGGTATCAATTCGCAAAAGTCCTTCATAATTCTTAGTTATCGATGACGTCCCTCCATCTTCAGCCCTCCCCTCGGATGCTTCCGGCCTAGCGCTTCCCTCTGAGCCGACAAGCTCACATGCGTATAAATTTCTGTGACCGCCAGGGAGCT